>CAVBFV010000010.1:0-26348 GCA_963594575.1 Lachnospiraceae bacterium
CTATAATTCAACTGTTTCAAAGATCGAATTGCCTTTTTTTATTGGACAGTAGTGAATATTAAATATTTTAATATTATATTATATATATATATTCCGTTCCCCCCGAAACCCTTAATGACCTTAATGACCTTGACCTTAATGACCGGGGAACACCAGTTTTTGAATGTTTGTTTGTGGTATAAATACTTTACATTTGCAAAATGAGTATTGGGAGGATGCTTATAGGCGTTGAGTTGATAATATGTCATTTTTGGTCATTAAGGTCAAGGTCATTAAGGTCATTAAGCTTTTTGCATGAAGTCTAGAATCCGCTTTTTTTTAAAACGACATGTGTTTGTATACGTTTATAACTGTCTGAATGATAGTGTAAAAGCTTTGTTAATTGTCTGGAATTCTAAAGCTTCTGCCCTTTACCTTTGCTTTTCCCTTCGGCCAGCGATTTTCAATTCCCTTCGGCCGGTGACCGTTGGTTCAGGACGTGTGGTGCCTACATGCGAAACTTCAGTAAATCATGTGTTTTTAAAAGAAAACCTCTCCCTCAGCAAATCAACAGCTAAGGAAGAGGTTTGTACAGTTGGTCTTTTTGAAGACCGATTATAACTTAAAAATATTTGAATTTTCTTAAAGCTTTGACCAGTCGATGCTGCGGATAAAAGCCAAGGTTGAAACCCAATCGCAGTCGAGGCAGAAAGGAGTAGGAACATCCGGGGTGTTGTAATAAGCCAGGGTAAACTCTGTATCTGCATCCTTAAATGCCTTGTGGTCGATGGTTGCCTGCTTGAAAAACTGGGTTACGAGCGGCTTGTTCTTGCTTGAAGCCTCCTTCAGTCGTCTCTGATAGAGCGTAATATAAACGCTCATGGCGTAGGCCTGCTCGTTGAGATAGCGAACCTTTACGTTCAAGGTGTCCTTGCTCAGATTCTTGTCGAGCATTACATACGGTGGCAGAATCTTGCTGCGCATGTAGGTCATTGCGTCAAACTTGAAGAGGGCTGTACGGCGCTCGTCCATGCTCTTCGTGGTGTCGTTGATGATTGCATCAGAAGTGCGGAGCACCTCGTTTAATACATCCTGGGCGCTTGCCTTAGCCATGCTGAGGGTGAGCGCAAATAATAATATTATGTATCTCATCTTTCTGAAATTATTAATTATCAATTCTTTTTAATCGTTGGTGTGGCGCAAGAGGAAGATGCTGTGGTCGATGCACGCTGGCAATTCTTCCTTATAATGCGTTACCATGATCATGGTTTTGTTCTGGCGGCGACAGAAGGCTTCGATGACGTCTTTTACAAGACGGCGGTTGCGGTTGTCGAGTCCGTGGAGCGGTTCATCGAGAATCAGCAGTTCCGGATCCTTGACAAAGGCACGTGCCAGGAGAACGAGGCGCTGTTCGCCGCTGGAGAGCTTCAGGAAACCACGGTCTTCAAGACCTTTCAGTCCAAATACTTTCATCCAGAAGCGGCACTTGTCCATATCTTCTTCCTTCGGCTTTACATAGAGGCCTACGGAATCCATCAAGCCGCTTGCTACGATGCGGATGGCTGGCAGGTCGCGCTGGTAAGAGCGGTGAAGCTCAGGCGATACGTAGCCGATGTGCTTCTTGATGTCCCAGATGCTCTCGCCGCTGCCTCGTGGGTTGTCGAAGAGGGTAATGTCGCAGGCGTAGCTCTGTGGATTGTCGGCACAGACCAGACTGAGGAGTGTACTCTTTCCGGCTCCGTTCTGTCCGCTCAAAGCCCATCGTTCGCCGTTCATCACGGTCCAGTCGAGGTCGTTGAGGATGATTCGCTCGCCATACTGTATGCGCACCTTGTTCATCTTCACCACTTCCTGGGTGTGATATTCGCGGTCGCTGTAAGGCTGGTCAACGATGGCCTGTTCCAACTCCGGACTCAGCACATGGGCTGGCACGGATTCTCTGCCGGCAAGATATTCTGCGAGGGTTACCTTAGGCAGAACCTTCATATTCTTTACTTCTACCACATGGGTGATGAAATCAGGAATATCATCGCTCTTGCTCAGTACGAGGATAATCTGCAGGGCTCGCTCAGAAGAGAGGGTCTTGAGCAGTTCCTTGAGCTGGTCGCGGGTTTCAGCATCGAGTCCGATAAACGGATTGTCCATGATGAGCACGCGAGGCTCTGAGAAGAGGGTAGAGGCAAGTTTGAACTTGCGGAGCTCGCCACTAGATAGCAGAATGGTGTATTTATCCATCAGGTGCTGCATGTGGAAGAGTTCGTAGATGTGCTGCTGCAGGGCTCTGCGCTCCGGAGTGTCTTCGCCAGCCATCTGGTAGGCTTCTTCCAACTTGTCCTTTACGATAGGCGTGTTCTCGTCTATCTCAAGCTGGTTCCAGCGCTGCTGCAGGAAATAAGTGCGGTCGTTATCGCCTCCGTAGGTGTCGCGGAAGGTAATATACTTGATGTTGTCGCTCACCATCGTCTTCTGGCTAGGTGAGAAATCGTAATCCGGGTCGTGCATCAAGAGTGGGTGGCGACCTACGATGATGTCGACAAACATTGATTTTCCTCCACCGTTCGGGCCTACGATAGCGATGTGCTCACCATCGCACGCCTCGAAGTTTACGGGTTCTGCCATACGCCATTCCGGCATACGGGTAACACCATTTTTAATGCTAATAATCTTTTGCATCTCTCTTATTTTTTTATTCTACTCTGATTCTTTGTTGCAAAGTCTTTCCAGCTGCTGTAGTGCTTGGCGTCGGTCTCCGGGCGGTTCATCTGCAGAAAATGGCAGTAGGCTGCTCCCAGTGCATCGGTGGCGTCCATGAACTTCGGCATTTCGTCTTGCTGAATATGGAGCAGCCGCTGCAGCATTCCCGCCACCTGTTCCTTCGAAGCCTGTCCCTGTCCCGTAATGGCCATCTTGATTTTGAGCGGCGCATATTCGTGGATAGGAACGCTGTGATGAATGGCGGCTGCGATGGCAACGCCCTGCGCCCTGCCCAGCTTGAGCATCGACTGCACGTTCTTGCCGAAGAAGGGGGCTTCGATAGCCATTTCATCGGGCAGATAGCTGTCGATAATGCCGGTTACGCGGTCGAAGATCTTGCCCAGCCGGAGATAGGGATCGCTCTCTTTGCGCATGTCGATGACGCCCATCACCACCAGTTCTGCCTTGTTGCCGATGATGCGGATTACGCCATAGCCCATCACGTTGGTTCCGGGGTCAATGCCGAGAATAATCTTCTCTGTATTCGATTTCTTGATCATCACAAATAAATCTCCTGACTTTTTAAAAAGACGCTTGTTCTAGCGGTCCATATATGGGTTGTGAGCGAGCTCTTCGCCTATGCTGGTGTATTCGCCATGACCCGGTAGAACCTGGGTTTCGTCAGGCAACTGACCGAGATGGCGCAGACTGTTGATGATGCGGAACATGCTGCCACCTGGGAAATCGGTTCTGCCGATAGAGTTGTGGAAGAGGGTGTCGCCGGTGAAGGCTACGTGCTCTGCCTCGCAATAGAAGGTGACGGAACCGCTGCTGTGACCCGGAGTGGCGATGACCTGGAACTCATGGTTGCCGAACTTGATGACCTCTTCATCTTCGAAGAATCTGCCGATAGGCGGAAACTGGTAATCGAGCTGCATCTGATAGAAGGTTTCTGCCTGCTTGGCGAGTCCCTTCATCAGGTTTTCATCAGCTGCCGATACTTCCGGTTTCAGTCCGAACTCCTGGTAGATG
Organism: Lachnospiraceae bacterium; assembly: GCA_963594575.1. Taxonomy (GTDB): domain Bacteria; phylum Bacteroidota; class Bacteroidia; order Bacteroidales; family Bacteroidaceae; genus Prevotella. Next base: position 3,706 of record CAVBFV010000010.1, read on the forward strand.
GTGTTGTTGCCGAAGTTATGGTCAAGATGGCCATGGGTTACGAGCAGGTGAACGGGCTTGAGCTGGTTCTCCTTAATATATTGTGTAATAGCCGTGCGCTCTTCCGGATAGAAGGCGCCGCAATCGATGATGACGCATTCCTTGGTCTCATCGCTCACCACGTAGCAGTTTTCCTGCAACATGTTTACTTGAAATCTTTCTATATGTAACATTTCTTACTTTGAACTTTATGATTACTTTGAACTTTATGATTAGCAAAGCAAATGAATTCTTCACTCTTCACTCTTCACTTCCATTATGCCGGAACGTAAACCAGTTGCTTGTCCTGACTGAACCATTCTTCATCGAAGAAAGTGCTGAGCGGAGTAATTTCTGAAATCTTGAAGTATTGCTTCAGTTCTTCTTTCAGATTACCGCCCTTCAGACACAGAAGTCCGTTAGGTAGAGCGTTTTGTCCCTTCTGCTTAAAGTTTTTCTTGATAATCTTCATCAGGTCTGGAAGCTGCATTACCGCACGGCTTACCACGAAATCGTACTTGCCTTTTTCGTCTTCTCCGCGCAGGTGTTCAGCCTTGAGATTCTGCAGATTGATTGCCGTAGCCACCTCGTTGCAGACTCTGATTTTCTTGCCCGTTCCATCTATCAGCTTGAACTTGCATTCAGGGAAGAGGATGGCGAGCGGAATGCCCGGAAAACCTCCGCCGCAGCCGAAATCGAGAATCTCCGTGCCCGGACGGAAATGGATGGCCTTGGCTATAGCCAGAGAATGGAGCACGTGGTGCTCATACAGATTATCGATGTCCTTGCGGCTGATGACATTGATCTTGCTGTTCCAGTCGCGGTATAATGCATCGAGTGCCTCGAACTGCTTTTTCTGCTCTTCCGTGAGGTTCGGGAAGTATTTCTCTATTATTTCTATCATATAATTATATGTATTCTTCTTTATTTCTACTGATTTTTCTGCAAAGGTAGTGTAAAAAATCGGAAAACACGCTATAAAAACATCAAAATCTGTCAGATTATGCTCGTATATTAAGTTTTTTCCGTAACTTTGCACCCGTTTTCAATATAATTTAAGCAAAAATAGATAAAAACAGACAAGAAAATATGATAAAAGCAGCACTCTTCGATCTGGATGGCGTGGTTTTCGATACAGAATCACAGTACTCCATCTTCTGGGGAATGATAGGCAGGGAGTATCATCCGGAAATGCCCGATTTCGAATATCGCATCAAAGGACAGACTCTGGTTCAGATTTACGACAAGTATTTCACCGATGAAGCCGTCTTCGCCCACATCGAAGGTTTTACAGGCGCAAAGGAGGAACAGGCTAAGATTACAGCCCGACTGGATGAGTTTGAAAAGACCATGCAGTATGAATATATTGCGGGGTTTGAAGACTTCATCAGCGACTTGAAGCAGCATGGCGTAAAATGCGCTGTGGTAACGAGCAGCAACATTCAGAAGATGCTGAATGTCTATGAACGTCACCCGGAATTCAAGGCTTATTTCGACCGCGTGCTGACCAGCGAGGATTTCGCTGAGAGCAAGCCTCATCCAGATTGCTATCTGAAAGGTGCAGCCTATTTCGGTGTGGAACCGGAGGACTGTGTAGGACTGGAAGACAGCTTCAACGGACTGAAGGCGGTGAGAGCCTCAGGAGCCTTTACCCTAGGTCTCGCCACAACGAACAGCAGAGAAGCCATCCAGCCGCTATCCGACTATGTGATAGATGATTACAGAGGTTTCGGCTTTGCTGATTTGCAGCGCATCGTGGATGATGCGAAATAGATTCAACGCAGAACAATAAATAAATCAAAATAAAAAAATGGGATATTTATCTACTGACAAGAAGAAAATTACCACCAAGACCTTCGCAGAAATGAAGAAGGCTGGCGAGAAAGTAACCATGCTGACAGCATACGACTTTACAACAGCCGGGATTATAGATGCTGCAGGAATTGACTCTATATTAATAGGTGATTCGGCCAGCAATGTGATGGCAGGAAATGCAGACACATTGCCGATTACCGTTGACCAGATGATTTATCACGCCCGCAGCGTGGCACGTGCCTGCCAGCATGCTTTCGTGGTTTGCGACATGCCTTTCGGCAGCTATCAGATCAGCAAGGAAGAGGCGCTGCGCAATGCTTGCCGCATGATGAAGGAAACGGGTGTAGACGCTCTGAAACTGGAAGGCGGCGTAGAAATCTGCGACACCGTTAAGGCGCTGGTTAATGCCGGAATTCCGGTTCATGGTCATCTCGGACTTACCCCGCAGAGCGTTAATAAGTTTGGCGGTTATGGTATTCGTGCCAAGGAAGAGGCTGAGGCACAGAAGCTTATTAGCGACGCTATTGCACTGGACGAAGCAGGCTGCTTTGCCATCGTGCTGGAGAAGGTTCCTGCTAAGCTCGCTGCTGAAGTAAGCAAGAAGGTAAAGGCTGTAACGATTGGAATCGGTGCTGGTAACGGCTGCGACGGACAGGTTCTGGTTTATGCTGATGCACTCGGAATGACCCAGGGCTTCAAGCCTAAGTTCCTGCGCCACTTTGCTCAGGTAGGCGAGGAAATGACCAAGGGTGTGAAGGCTTATATTGATGCGGTGAAGACCGTAGATTATCCTAGCGCTGAAGAGAGTTACTAACATTAACTCTCTTTTTAGTGAATTCTAAGAGAGTATAAATACGATAGATTCATAAAAGAGTTTAGAATAATGGATACACAAAATACTCCAGTACATATCAAACTGTGGCACAAGGACTTCTGGCGATTATGCTTTGCCAACCTCTTGCTGATGTCGAGTGTGTACATGCTCGTTTTTGCCATTCCTTATTTCCTGATTCAGGAGAATTTCCAGCAGTGGCAAATTGGGTGTGTGCTTCTTGCATACGGCTTGGGATTGTTTCTGTTTGGCGGCTTCTGCTCTTATCTGGTGCAGCGCTACCGCAGGAATATGGTCTGTCAGCTTTCCATTTTAAGTGTGGTTGTTTGTCATTCGGTTCTTTACTATCTGGATACGTTCTGGAACATCAGGTTTTCTTTTGAGATTCTCCTGGCGGTCCGTTTCCTGTTGGGAGCATTTCTGGGACTGGCTCAGATGACGCTTGCCAGTACGCTGGTTATTGATTCCTGCGAGTCGTTCCAGCGCACCGAGGCTAATTATATTACCTCCTGGTTTGCCCGCTTTTCGATAGCTGTAGGACCCTTGTTGGCATTTTTTGTTTACACCTATTTCGGCATGGGCTATGTTTTCCCTACGGCTTCGTTGCTGGCTTTGGGAGCCTTCGTGCTGGTTTCTCGCGCTAAGTTTCCTTTCAAGGCGCCTGCCGAAGGAATCAAGGTTTTCAGCCTCGACCGCTTCTGTCTGCCACAGGGAACTCCGCTGTTTGTCAATATCATCCTGATTACTTTTTCTGTGGGATTATACTTTTCTGTGCCTCATTCTACAGGCGTTTTCCTGATGATTTTCGGAGGATTGGTCTTGGCGTTCCTGGCAGAAAAGTTTGTCTTTGCTGATGCAGATCTGAAGAGTCAGATAATCGTAGGTCTGATATTGTTGGCTTCTGCTGAACTGATTTCGTTCGGAAGTCAGGAGTTTGCTGTAGAAATCGTGGTTCCAACCTTGCTGGGTTTCAGCTTGGGAATCATCGGAAGCCGTTTCCTGCTCTTCTATATCAAGCTTGCCAAACATTGCCAGCGCGGCACGAGCGTGAACTCGTTCTTCCTGGCTTGGGAATTGGGATTGAGCTTGGGACTCGGTCTCGGATTCCTGTTCCATAATCTTCCGGCGAGAGTGCATTTTGACGTAGATCATCCTGTATATAATATGGTTGAATCAGGGATGTTGCACTATGCGCTTCTTTTTACAATCGTATCGTTGCTGGTGTACAATTTCTTGGTTCATCCTTGGTACATGAAGCATAAAAACAGATAAAATATTTGAAATCTAGTTTGTTTCATAAAAGCTATTCTTTAAAAGAACCTAAAAATAGCTTTTATGAAACATTTTTAATATTATTTAGATAGGTTTTTTCGCTTTTGTGGCTTAATTTGAGTACTTTTGCGTTTAGTTTTGGAAATATATTGTTTGAATTAAGAAATTAAACGTAAAAATATAGAATTATGGCAGAAGCTATTGATATCCGCGAATTGAATATCCGGATAGAACAACAAAGTCAGTTTGTTACCAACCTGGTAATGGGCATGAATAAGGTAATCGTGGGTCAGAAACACCTCGTAGATTGCCTTCTTATCGGTCTTCTCTCTGATGGTCATATCCTGCTTGAGGGTGTACCTGGACTGGCGAAGACACTTGCAATCAAGACATTGTCAAAGCTTATCAGCTCCGACTATAGCCGCATTCAGTTTACTCCTGATCTGTTGCCTGCCGATGTGGTGGGAACTCAGATTTATTCTCAGAAAGACGAGGCTTTCCATGTAAAGCGCGGTCCTGTCTTCGCCAATTTCGTTTTGGCAGATGAGATTAACCGTGCTCCAGCCAAGGTGCAGAGTGCGCTGCTCGAGGCAATGCAGGAACATCAGGTTACCATTGGCGATGAAACCTTCAAGTTGCCTAGTCCGTTCTTGGTAATGGCTACTCAGAACCCAATCGAACAGGAAGGAACCTATCAGTTGCCTGAAGCTCAGGTAGACCGTTTCCTGCTGAAGGTAATCATCGATTATCCTACACTCGAAGAGGAGAAACTCATCATCCGCGAGAATATTCAGGGCGGACTTCCTGAGGTTACTCCTGTAACATCTGCTGAGGAGATTCTGAAGGCTCGCAAGATTGTAAACGAGGTTTATCTGGATGAGAAGATTGAGCAGTATATTGCCGACATCGTCTTCGCTTCCCGTTATCCTGAGCGTTACGGACTGGGCGAACTGAAAGACATGATTACCTTCGGCGGCAGTCCTCGTGCCAGCATTTCTCTTGCCAAGGCAGCCAGAGCCTATGCGTTTATCAAGCATCGCGGCTATGTGATTCCTGAGGATGTAAGAGCTGTGGCTCATGACGTAATGCGCCACCGCATCGGCCTTTCTTACGAGGCTGAGGCAAGCAATGTGACAAGCGAGGAAATCGTAAGCCGCATCATCAATAAGGTGGAAGTGCCTTGATTAAGTGAAGAGTGAAGAACGAAGAGTGAAGAATTCTTTTGCTTTGCAATTCATAAAGTTCAAAGTTCAAATTTCAAAGTTCAAAGTAAATTGGATACACAAGATATCTTAAAAAAGGTTCGGAAGATAGAAATCAAGACTCGCGGACTGAGTCAGAACATCTTCGCAGGTCAGTATCATTCTGCCTTCAAGGGTAGGGGAATGGCCTTTGCCGAGGTGCGCGAATATCAGTATGGCGATGATGTGAGAGACATCGACTGGAACGTGACCGCCCGCTTTCATAAGCCTTATGTCAAGGTGTTTGAAGAGGAAAGGGAACTTACGGTGATGCTGCTCGTAGACGTCAGCGGGTCGCTCGATTTCGGTACGATGAAGCAGATGAAGCGCGATCTGGCTACTGAGATTGCTGCCACACTCGCCTTCAGTGCCATTCAGAACAATGACAAGATAGGTGTCATCTTCTTCTCTGACCGCATAGAGAAGTACATTCCGCCTAAGAAGGGAAGAAAGCATATTCTCTATATCATCAGAGAAATGCTCAACTTCCAGCCGCAGAGCCAGCGAACCGACATCGGTTGCGCCCTGGAATATTTCACCCGCGTGATGAAGCGCCACTGCACGGCTTTCGTAATCAGCGACTTCTACGATCATAAGGATTTCCAGCATCAGCTGCAGATTGCCAACCAGAAACATGATGTAGTAGCTATCCAGGTTTACGACCCGCGTGCCAAGGTGCTGCCTGACGTAGGACTGCTCAAGGTGATGGATGCAGAAACCGGACACGAAATGTATATTGATACAAGTTCGAAGAAACTTCGAATGGCTCATACACAGCAATGGCTGATGCAACAGGAGAATCTGAAAACCGATTTTGCCAAAAGCAAGGTAGACTGGACTTCGATTGCCACCAACGAGGACTTCTCGAAGGCGCTCCTGATGCTTTTCAAGCAGAGGGGCTGATAAACCGAAAGCTCAAAGTAAAGAAACTATGTTTAAAGTAAAGAATATCATATTGTCGCTCGCTCTCCTGGGGTGCTCAGGCTTGGCTCAAGCCCAGCAGGTAGAGCAACGCATCGACTCGCTGCAGATACTGATAGGACAGCAGACTGTGCTGCATCTGAAGGCTTCGGTGAAGCAAGGCGATAAGGTGCAACTGCCATCTTTCAAGCCGCAGCAGCAACTTACGCCGGGAGTGGAAGTGGTAGAGCAGAGCAAAGGCGACACTTCGCACATAGGCGACGACCGCATGGTGGTGAGCCGCGACTATACGCTGACTTCGTTTGATGAAAAGGTGTACGTGATTCCTGCACTCAATGTGAAGGTGAACGGCAAGAACTTTCATGGCAACCAGCTTGCGCTGAAGGTGCTCACCGTGCCGGTAGATACGGTTCATCCCAACCAGTTCTATCCGCCTAAGGATGTTCAGGACAATCCTTTCTCCTGGAGCGAATGGAGTCCGCTGTTTTGGTTGAGCCTATTGCTGTTAATTCTCTGTGGCGCATGGCTTTATCTGCGCAACAGACTGAAGAACAACAAGCCAATCATCACCCATATCCGCATCGTAAAACGTGTTCCGGCTCATGAAAAGGCGCTGAATCAAATCAACGTCATCAAGCAGCAGCACGTAGAGAATCAGGAAACACAGAAGGCTTACTACACCCAGCTTACCAATACGCTGAGAGAATATATCGTGAGCCGTTTCGGATTCAATGCGATGGAAATGACCAGTATGGAAATCATCGAACGTTTGCGCGAAGCAGGCGACCAGAAGATGATAGATGAACTGAAGGAACTCTTCCAGACTGCCGATCTCGTGAAGTTTGCCAAATATGAAACCCTGGTGAATGAGAACGATGCAAACCTGGTGAATGCCATCAACTTCATCGACCAGACCAAGACAGATGAGAAACCTACAGAAGAAAAGGTGGTTCCACAACTGACCAACGAAGAGCAGAAGACGCAATCTCAGCGCCGTCTCATCAAGTCGCTCCTATGGATAGGAGCCATCGTAGGTCTGGCTCTGTTGGGTTACATCATTTACCAGTCAGCCATGCTGCTGATGTAAAGCAGGGTGTACTTATGAAACGTTTCGCTGGGCAAAGCGGTTTATTCCGAAACTCTTTGCCTGGCTATAAATAGAAAAATATAGAAATGGAATTTGCAAGTAAAGGCTATTTTCTGTTGCTCCTGTTGCTGATACCTTATATATTATGGTATTTCCTCTACAGGAAGAAGAATGCGCCAACCATGCGCATGAGCGACACGAAAAAGTATCAATATGCTCCGAAGAGTCTGCGTGTGCGTCTCATCCATCTGCCAATGGTGCTGAGATGCATCTGCTTCGTGCTCATCGTTTGTGCAATGGCTCGTCCGCAGACACATACGGCTTGGGACAACAAGACGGTAGAAGGCATTGACATTATGTTGGCGATGGACGTTTCCACCTCTATGCTTGCCGAAGATTTGAGACCAAACCGTATGGAAGCGGCTAAGGATGTGGCTACAGAATTCATCTCGGGAAGACCGAACGACAACATCGGTCTGACTATCTTTGCCGGTGAAGCCTTCACCCAGTGCCCGATGACAACCGATCATGCCAGTCTTTTACGTCTCTTGCAGGCAACCCGAACGGATATTGCCGCCCGGGGACTGATTGACGATGGAACTGCAGTGGGAATGGGACTCGCCAATGCCGTGAGCCGCCTGAAGGATTCTAAGTCAAAATCGAAGGTTGTGATTCTTCTTACCGACGGCAGTAACAACATGGGTGAAATCTCGCCAATGACCGCAGCAGAGATTGCCAAGAGCTACGGAATCCGCGTTTACACCATCGGTGTAGGAACCAACAAGGTGGCTCCTTATCCAATGCCTGTGGCAGGAGGAGTACAGTACGTCAACATTCCGGTAGAGATAGATACGAAGACGCTGGGTGATATTGCTCAGACAACCGATGGTAACTTCTATCGCGCTACGAACAATAATGAGCTGAAGAAGATTTACAGGGACATTGATAAACTGGAGAAAACCAAGTTTAATGTCAAGCATTTCGCTAAGCGCTATGAAGCTTATCAGCCATTCGCCCTGGCAGCTCTCCTGGTATTGCTGGTAGAAATCCTGCTCCGCATCACCTGGTTCAGAAGAATTCCGTAATCCGGATACTGAGCCATTACTGATTATCGGAGATATTCCGCTATCTTTCGGAGATATTTCGCTATCTTTCGGAGATATTTTACCAGTTATCGGAGATATTTTACTGATTATCGGATAATCGAATAGAAGATATAATTAGAATAGAAAATGTTAAGATTTGAAGATCCTATATTTCTCTGGCTGTTGTGGATAATACCAGTACTGATTTTGATCAGACTGATAGGATGGAGAAGAAGAAAGGCTAAACTGAAGAAGCTCGGCGATCCGGAACTTCTGAAACAGCTCATGCCCAACATCTCCAAATATCGCCCTACAGTTAAGTTTGTGCTGATGCTCGCAGCCTTGGCGCTTCTCATCGTGATGGTGGCTCGTCCACAGATGGGCAGCAAGATTTCTCACGATAAGCGACATGGCATTGAAACCATCATCTGCCTTGATATTTCAAATTCCATGCTCTGTCAGGACGTGGTTCCATCCCGTTTGGACAAGAGTAAGATGCTTATCGAAAATCTGGTCGACAACTTCAACAACGACAAGATCGGACTCATCGTCTTTGCCGGCGATGCTTTCGTGCAGTTGCCAATCACCACCGATTATGTTTCGGCAAAGATGTTTCTTCAGAACATTACCCCTGGACTTATCCAGACCCAGGGAACCAATATCGGCGAGGCAATCGATTTGGCTTCCAAGAGTTTCACCCAGCAGGAGAATGTGGGCAGAGCCATCATCGTGATTACTGATGGAGAAAACCATGAGCCCGGTGCACAGGAGGCTGCAGCTGCTGCCAACAAGAAAGGAATCAATGTCTTCATTCTGGGCATTGGTAACACCAAGGGAGCGCCAATCCCTATGGGCGACGGCTCTTATCTGAAGGACAATGCAGGCAACACCGTAATGACTGCGCTGAATGAGCAGATGTGTAAGGAACTTGCCCAGGCAGGCAAGGGTCAGTACATTCATGTAGATAATACCAGCGATGCGGAAAGAGCATTGAATGATGATATTGCCAAATTGCAGAAAGGCGATGTGACGAGTGTGGTTTACAGCGCTTATGATGAACAGTTCCAGGCTGTAGGTATTCTTGTCATCCTGTTGCTTATCATCGAAATCTGTCTGCTTGAGGTAAAGAATCCTCTGCTCAGAAACATCAAATTCTTTAAGAAAGACATCAAGAAGCCTTTCTGATAAACGTTTATACATTATTATATAATAAGAATGAGATATTTAAGATATATATTGGTTTTTGCCCTGATGGTGCTGGGCTTGGCGAAGGTGGGAGCGCAGAACGACCGCAACTTCATCCGCCAGGGAAACCGCGCCTATCATAAACAGAAGTGGGCTGCAGCCGAAACGCAATATCGCAAGGCTATCTCCAAGAACCAGAAGAATGCGCAGGCTGTCTATAATCTGGGTTGCGCCCTGATGATGCAGCAGAAGGATTCGATGGCAATGATACAGTTTGAGAATGCTTCGAAACTGGAAACGAACAAGATGCGACGCGCCAGAAGTTACCACAACATGGGTGTGGTCATGCAGCAGCATCAGCAATATGCTCAGGCAATCGGATGTTACGAGAACGCCCTGCGCTGCAATCCGCAGGACAATGCAACCCGATATAATCTTGCCCTCTGCAAGAAACTGCTCAAGAACCAGAAGCAGAACAAGCAGAACGATAAGAACAAGAACAATAAGGATAAAAACAAGGACAAGAACAAAGACAAGCAGAACAAGGATCAGAACAAAGATCAGAATAAAGACAAGAACAAGAACGATAAAGATAAGAACAACCAGAATAAGAACAATCAGCAGAATCAGAACAATCAGGACAAGATGAGTAAAGATAATGCTGAACAACTCTTGAACGCTGCCATCCAACAGGAGAAGGATACGAAGCGCAAGATGCAGAAAGCGATGAGCCAGCCTCGCCGCAAGCAATATGAGAAAAACTGGTAAACTAATAAATAACACAACGAGTATAATAAATTTAGAACATGAAACATATAGGTTGGTTTATTATTATATGGGCAATGCTTCTGGGCTTCAGTACGCAAATGAAAGCCCAGCATATCAGTGTGTCGGCACCAACACACGTAGCGGCGGGAGAAAACTTCCGTGTGGCCTATACCATCAATACACGAGATGTAGAGGAATTCCGCCTGGGCGGAGTAGGAGAAGGACTTGAGGTAATCGCAGGTCCTTACACCTCATCGCAGTCCAGTTATCAGATGATCAATGGCCATACTTCCTCTTCATCGTCGGTAACCATTACCTATACGCTCTACGCAGCTAAGAACGGAACCTTTGGCATTGGTGCCTCTCATGCCATCGTAAACGGAAAGAAACTCTCTTCCCATCCGGTTAAGATTACTGTTTCAGGTCATGCTGCACGCAACAACGGCGCACCTTCCATGCACGGACAGGATGATTATGATGAACCACGCATGCGAACAGCCGGATCAAGAATATCAGGCAGCGACCTTTTCATCAAGGTTACAGCCAACAAGCGACGCGTTCACGAACAGGAACCGGTGCTCCTTACTTACAAGGTTTACACGCAGGTAGATCTTACCCAACTGGAAGGCAAGATGCCTGACTTGAAGGGATTCCACAACCAGGAAGTTCCGCTGCCTCAGCAGAAGACTTTCCATACTGAAACCGTAAACGGCCGACCTTACCGATGCGTTACATGGAGCCAGTATGTTATGTATCCGCAGATGACGGGAAGCCTCACCATTCCAGCCATTACCTTCAAGGGAATCGTGGTTCAGCAGAACAGAAACGTTGACCCGATGGAAGCTTTCTTCAATGGTGGCTCCGGCTATGTTGAAGTAAAGAAAGATATTATAGCTCCTAGTGTGAAAATTCAGGTTGATCCATTGCCTCAGCGCCCTGCCAACTTCTCGGGCGGTGTAGGTAAATTCAATATTACTGCTTCCATCGACAAGAAGGAAGTGAAGGCTGGCGAACCAATCACCATTCGTGTAGTGGTAGGAGGAATCGGAAACCTGAAGTTGCTCAAGCAGCCTGTCATTACCTTCCCTAAGGATTTTGACAAGTACGATGCGAAGGTGACAGACAAGACCCGCCTTACAGCCAATGGCGTAGAAGGCAATATGATTTATGACTTCCTGGCTGTGCCTCGTAATCAGGGAAATTACACCATTCCTGCGGTAGAATTCACCTATTATGATACTTCGGCTAACAAGTACAAGACAATCAAGACCCAGCCGTTTACGCTGAATGTAGAGAAGGGCGATGGAACTTCAGGCAATGAAACATCCGATTTCAGCAATAAAGATAAAGACATTCATGCGCTGAAACTGGGCAAGTCTAAGCTCCACGATATTGACGATATGTTCTACGGAAGCTTTGGCTACTGGACCAGTTTGCTGGTTCCGTTGGCAGCCTTTTTCGCTCTGCTCATCGTTTTCCGTCGCCGTGCTCTCGAGAATGCCGACCTTGTAAAGGTTCGTTCCAACAAGGCAAACAAGATAGCAACCAAGCGTCTGAAGAAGGCTCATCTGCTGATGCTCGGCGGAAAGCAGGAGGAATTCTATGATGAGGTGCTCCGTGCTTTGTGGGGCTATGTAAGCTACAAGCTCAACATGCCAGCCGAAAAGCTCTCACGTGAAAACATTCAGGCTATGTTCGAAAAACATTGTGTAGAGGAGAGAACTATCGAGAAGTTTACAACTGCGCTCGATGAATGTGAGTTTGAACGCTATGCGCCGGGCGACCCTGCGGGCAATATGAATCGTACATTCGAATCGGCAATGACTGCTATTATGAATATAGAAAATGCTATCAATGCAACGCGTAAGCAGCGCAAGAAGAGTGCAACAGGATATTCGTTCGTCTTGATGATCATGGTGATGTTGGGCTGCTCTGTTTCTGCAGGCGCTGTAACCAAGAACAATGCTGATACGGAATATCAGAAAGGTAACTATCAGCAGGCCATACGCGACTATGAGGAAATATTGAACAACTATGGTGTTTCAGCCGAAGTTTACTATAACTTGGGCAATGCTTATTACCGTACAGACAATATTACCAAGGCTGTGCTCAATTATGAGCGTGCCCATCTGCTCTCGCCAGGCGATGAAGACATCAGCTTCAACCTGCAGTTTGCACGTAGCAAGACCATCGATAAGATTACGCCGGAAAGCGAGATGTTCTTCGTAACCTGGTGGAAGGCGCTGGTTAACTTTACGAGTGTTGACTGTTGGGCAAAGACTGGCATCATAGCCATCATTATGGCGCTGGTTCTGGTCTTGGTTTATCTCTTCGGTCCGCATATCGTGTTGCGCAAGATTGGTTTCTTCGGTGGAATCTTCTTCGTAGCAGTTTTCCTGCTGAGCAATCTCTTTGCTTACCAGCAGCGACAGATGCTCATTAACCGTACGGGAGCCATCATCATCGCTCCTTCTGTTAATGTGAAGAAGACTCCAGCCAAGACGAGTGCTGATCTCTTCCTGCTGCATGAAGGAACCCGCGTTGACATTACCGATAAGGCGATGAAAGGCTGGCGCGGAATCAAGGTAGGAGACGGCAGAGAAGGCTGGATTGAAACCAAGGCAATAGAGGAAATCTGATTAAAATAAAAAGAATGGATTTTAGTAGGATACAAGATTTTGACATGCAGTTGTTGCATGTTTTTAACGGCAGCGAGAATGTCTGGCTCGACCAGATGGCGATGGCGCTTACGTCGGGCTGGACATGGATTCCGCTTTATATCGTCCTCTTCGTTGTTGTGATAAGAAACAATGAGATGATGGGGCAGATTGCACTCGTGGTTGGAGGAGCGGTGCTCTGTATCTTTCTGGCTGATGGACTGGTGGATGGAATCATCAAACCGCTGGCTGAAAGATGGCGACCTTCCAGCGACCCGATGTTCAAATATACGGTTCAGGTGGTTGACAATATGCGCCTCAAGAGTTTCAGCTTCTGTTCGGCTCATGCTGCCAATACGCTGTCGATAGCCATCTTCTTCTCGATGCTCATCCGCAGCAAGGTGGTTACGTGGACGTTGGTATTATGGTCGCTCGTTAACTGCTGGACCCGTCTTTACCTGGGTGTTCACTATCCGGTCGACATTCTTTGCGGTCTGGCTATTGGTGCTGTGGTGGGAGTTGTCGTTTATCTTATCTACATCAGAATGTATTACCGCATCTCCCCGAAGATTAAGTATATTTCCAACCAGTATACGAGTACAGGTTACGACTATGATGATGTAGATAAAATCATGACCGTAATGATTTTTACCCTTATCATGGTTGTGTTTTATGCCACCTGCCAGATGGCAAATCTTTAGTACAGAAATAAAAGTACAGGAAAAAGTTTCAAAAATAGAAAGTTCAAAGTAAAAATAAATAATGGATACAAAACACATTAAGATTAGTGATTATAACTATGATTTACCGGATGAGCGCATCGCAAAATTCCCTATCGCCCAGCGCGACCACAGCAAGCTGCTGGTCTATAAGCACGGCGAGGTAAGCGATGATGTTTTCCATCATCTTCCCACATATCTCCCTCAAGGAGCCTTGATGATATTCAACAATACCAAGGTGATACAAGCGCGTCTGCACTTCCGTAAGGAAACAGGTGCGCTTATTGAGGTTTTCTTGATGGAGCCTGCAGAACCTACCGATTATGAACTCATGTTCCAGACTGCCGGACATTGTTCCTGGCTCTGCATGATTGGTAATCTGAAGAAATGGAAAGAGGGCAGCCTGAAGCGTGATTTCGAAATCAAGGGCCATAAACTTACCCTCAGCGCCACCATGCGACGTGGAGATGCGCTAGGCGCAGAGGCACAGGAAATGGTTGCCAAAGGCGGAGGAACCAACTATTGGGTTGACTTCGATTGGGACAATGATAAGGTGTCTTTCGCTGAGATTCTCGAAACAGTAGGCGAGTTGCCTATTCCTCCTTATCTCAACCGTAAGACAGAGGAAAGCGACAAGACAACTTATCAGACGGTTTATTCTAAAATCAAGGGAAGTGTGGCTGCTCCAACTGCCGGACTTCACTTTACCGATGCGGTTCTCAAGGATCTTGATGCGCATGGAATCGACCGCGAAGAAGTAACCCTGCATGTAGGAGCCGGCACTTTCAAACCGGTGAAGAGTCTTGAAATCGAAGGTCATCAGATGCATACGGAGTATATTGTAGTTCATCGCCGCAGTCTGGAAAAACTCATCAAGCACGAGTGCCGGGTCATTGCCGTAGGAACCACCAGCGTCCGTACCATCGAGAGCCTCTATTACATGGGCGTTCATCTGCTGAAGCATCCTGAGGCAAATGAAGAAGATCTGCACGTAAACCAGTGGGATCCTTACGAGCTTTCAGAAGATGGCAATCTGGTAGATGGAATCACTCCGATGCAGTCTATCCAGGCAATCATCGATTATCTTGACCGCAACGGTTTGGAGGCTCTCCATTCCAGCACGCAGATTATCATAGCTCCTGGCTATCAGTATAAGATTGTGAAGATGCTGGTTACCAATTTCCATCAGCCTCAGAGCACACTCCTGCTTCTGGTGAGTGCTTTCCTCAAGGGCGATTGGAAGAAGGTTTACGATTATGCTCTTTCGCATGATTTCCGTTTCCTGAGCTATGGTGATTCATCCCTGCTTATTCCGTAGGAAGTGAAGAGTGAAGAACGAAGAGTGAAGAAACTACGTTCGGCGACCGAAGGGTAAGCCAATTCATTTGCTTTGCTAATCATAAAGTTCAAAGTTCAAAATTCAAAGTTTAAAGTAAAAATATGATTTCAGTAGAAGGACTGAAAGTAGAGTTTGGCGTTAAGCCTCTCTTTCATGATGTAAGTTTCGTCATCAACGACCGCGACCGCATTGCCCTGGTGGGTAAGAATGGTGCGGGAAAATCTACTATGCTCAAGATTCTCTGCGGTTTGCAGAAACCTACTGACGGCGTTGTGGCTATTCCTAACGAAACCACTATCGGCTATCTGCCACAGGTGATGAAACTGCAGGACGATACGACCGTGAAAGAGGAAACCCGCAAGGCTTTCGCCCATAATACCGAGATGAAGGCGCGTCTGGACAAGATGCAGCAGGAAATGGCCGACCGTACCGACTATGAGAGCGAAAGCTATGCTCAGCTCGTAGAGAAGTTCACCCAGGAACATGAACGCTACATGATGATGGGTGGCGAAAACTATGAGGCTGAGATAGAGCGTACCTTGAGCGGTCTTGGCTTTACGCGCGATGATTTCGAGCGCCCAACCAAGGAGTTTTCCGGCGGTTGGCGAATGCGTATCGAACTTGCCAAGATTCTGTTGCAGAAGCCTGATGTCCTGCTCCTCGATGAGCCTACCAACCACCTTGACATTGAAAGTATCCAGTGGTTGGAGCAGTTCCTGGCGCAGAGTGCTAAGGCTGTGGTTCTGGTGAGTCACGACCGTGCTTTCATCAACAATGTAACTAACCGTACCCTCGAAATTACTTGCGGAAGGGTAGAAGATTATAAGGTGAAATACGATGAGTATGTTGTGTTGCGTGCAGAACGCCGCGAGCAGCAGCTCCGTGCCTACGAGAACCAGCAGAAGGAAATTGCCGACATCAAGGATTTCATCGAGCGGTTCCGCTACAAGCCTACCAAGGCGGTTCAGGTGCAGAGCAGAATCAAGCAGCTCGAGAAAATCGTGCCTATCGAGGTGGATGAGGTTGACAACAAGCAGATGCACCTCAAATTCCCTCCTTGTCTCAGAAGTGGCGATTATCCTATCATCTGCGATGAGGTGCGCAAGGATTACGGCGCACACACCGTCTTCGACCATGTTACCTTTACCATCAAGCGTGGCGAGAAGGTGGCTTTCGTGGGTAAGAATGGCGAGGGTAAATCTACTCTGGTAAAATGTATCATGGGTGAGATTCCTTTCACCGGAACACTCAAGATTGGTCATAATGTGCAGATTGGTTATTTCGCCCAGAACCAGGCGCAGCTCTTGGATGAGAATCTTACCATCTTCCAGACTATCGACAATGTGGCAACAGGCGAAATGCGTCTGAAGGTGAACGATCTCCTGGGCGCCTTCATGTTTGGCGGCGAGACTTCAGAGAAGTTTGTCAAGGTTCTGAGTGGAGGAGAACGCAGCCGACTGGCTATGATCAAGCTCCTGCTCGAACCGGTGAATCTCCTCATTCTCGATGAGCCTACCAACCACCTCGACATGCAGTCGAAGGATGTGCTGAAAGAAGCCATCAAGGCTTTCGATGGAACAGCCATCATCGTGAGCCACGATCGTGAATTTCTCGATGGTCTGGTTGACAAGGTCTATGAGTTTGGCGGCGGCAAGGTTCGTGAGCATCTCGGTGGCATTTACGATTATCTCCGTGCCCACAATGCCGAGAACATCAATCAGGCTCTTGCCAGCCAGAGTATGGCTTCTGCCGGTTCGCCTTCTGCCAATGCTTCCGGCTCTTCTGTCGCATCGGGTTCCGCAGCCGACAGTCTTGCTGCTGCCACATCCGGCAAGCAGAGCTACGCTGAACATAAGGAACAGCAGAAGAAGATTCGCAAGGCTGAGAAAGCCGTGAAGGAATGTGAGGCGAAGATTGAGAAGCTGGAAGCGAGAAAGAAGGAGATTGATGAACTCCTGATGAAACCGGAAAATGCAACCAATATGGAACTCGTTACCGAATACACCGAACTCATGAAGAGTCTCGATGAGGAGAACGAGCGCTGGATGCTCCTTTCGGAAGAACTGGAAGAAGTTTCGAAATAATAGTAACTTTAATATAAAAAGAGACGAAAATGAAAATGAAAATGATCTTACCGATGATGCTGATCGCAGCTCTGCCATTAGGCGCTGACGCTCAGAACAAATCGGGTCTTGTCATGAGCAATCTCGACAAGACAGTAAAGCCAGCAGACAGTTTCTATCAGTTTGCTACAGGCGGATGGCAGAAGAACAATCCTCTTCCTGCCGCTTACAGCCGTTATGGCAGTTTTGACCAGCTTGCTGAGAACAACAACAAGCGCATCAACACCATTCTTTCTGAACTCCAGAAGAAGACTTACAAGGCTGGAACCATTGAGCAGAAATTGTCTGATTTCTACAAACTCTCTATGGATGTTGACAGCCGCAACAAGGCTGGAATCGCTCCTGTAAAGCCTCTTATGGATGAGATTGAAGCTGCCAAGACCAAGGACGAGCTTCAGAAGCTTCAGGTTAAGTATGCATGGATGGGTCTTGGTTTGAGCTATGGCGCAGGTTTCGCTGCCGATGAGAAGAACGTAACCATGAACATCTACAACCTGATGCAGGGTGGTCTTACTCTCGGTGCCAAGGATTATTACCTCAACAACGATGCTGCAACCGTAGCTATCCGTGAGGCTTATAAGACTTACCTCAGCAAGATGTTCCAGCTCTATGGTTTCTCTGCCGATGAGGCAGCCAAGAAGGCTTCTGCCGTATTCCTTCACGAAACAACGCTCGCTACTTTCTCAAAGAGCCGTACCGAACTTCGTGATCCTCAGGCAAACTACAACAAGATGACCTTGGCAGAATTCAAGGAGAACTATCCTAACATTCCTCTCGAGGCACTTGCCAACGCCGAAGGAATCAAGAGCGAATATCTCAAGGAGATGATCGTAGGTCAGCCTGCTTTCTTCGCCGGTTATGACAAGGTGGCAGCTGCAGAATGTGCAAGCACATTGAAGGCTTTGATGGAGTGGGACATCATCAGTAGTTCTGCTTCTTATCTCAGCGATGAGATTCGCGAAGCCCGTTTCGAATTCTTTGGCAAGACTATGAGTGGCCGCAAGGAGGATTATCCTCTGTGGAAGCGTGCTACTGCTCAGGTAGAGGCTCAGTTGGGTGAGGCGCTCGGCCGCATCTACTGCAAGCGCTATTTCCCAGAAAGCTCTAAGAAGATGATGGAGACCCTCGTGAAGAATCTTCAGATCAGTCTCGGTCAGCGTATCGATGCTCAGACCTGGATGAGCCAGACTACTAAGGAAGCTGCTCACAACAAGCTCGATAAGTTCTATGTAAAGATTGGTTATCCTAACAAGTGGACTGATTTCAGCAAGCTCAGCATCGACCCATCTAAGAGCTATTATGAGAACGTTTTGGCTTGTCGCAAGTTTGCCAACGATAAGGAGATTGCAGAGAAGGCAGGAAAGCCGGTAGATAAGGATGAGTGGTTCATGACTCCTCAGACCGTGAATGCTTACTATAATCCTACTACCAATGAAATCTGCTTCCCAGCTGGTATTCTCCAGTATCCGTTCTTTGACGCTAAGGCTGATGCAGCGTTCAACTATGGTGCTATCGGCGTAGTAATCGGCCATGAGATGACTCACGGATTCGATGATCAGGGTCGTCAGTATGATGCTAGCGGTAATCTGAAGGACTGGTGGACTGCAGAAGATGCAGAAGGTTTCAACAAGCGTGCTGATATGTATGCTGATTTCTTCAGCAACATCAAGGTTTTGCCAGACCTGAATGCCAACGGCCGTTTCACCCTCGGTGAGAACCTTGCCGACCATGGTGGTTTGATGGTTTCATACAATGCCTTCAAGAATGCTACAGCCAAGAAGCCATTGAAGAACAAGGACGGTTTCACTCCTGAGCAGCGTTTCTTCCTCGCCTATGCAGGCGTTTGGGGTCAGAACATTACTGATAAGGAAATCCGCAACCGCGTAAAGGATGATCCTCATTCTCTCGGCAAGTGGCGTGTTGATGGTGCTCTTCCTCACATCGATGCATGGTATGAGGCATTTGGTGTAAAGCAGGGCGATAAGCTGTTCATTCCTAAGAACCAGCGCCTGGAGCTTTGGTAATTCCCAGAAGGAAATTTTTCCGAATAGGATTTTTCGGGAATGTTTTTCCTGAATAGATAAAAAATAAAGTCCTGATGTTTCGTAAGTTTGAAACATCAGGACTTTTTTAATGCTTTTTATAAAATGGGGGTTATTGCTTCTTCTCCAGTTCCTGAAGATTTTCCATCTTCTTCGATTCCAGGAATTCGTAAATACCGCAAAGATGTTCTCGGACGCGACCATGACCGAATTCATAAACCTTGCTGACAAGACCATCGAGGAAATCACGGTCGTGACTAACCACGATGAGTGTTCCGTCGAAATCGAGCAAGGCTTGTTTCAGCACATCCTTGGTCTTCAGGTCGAGGTGGTTGGTAGGCTCATCGAGAATCAGCAGATTCACCGGCTCCAGCAGCAGTTTGAGAATGGCAAGGCGGGTGCGCTCACCTCCCGACAATACTTTCACCTTCTTGGTAGAATCCTCTCCGCCAAACATGAAGGCTCCGAGCAAATCGCGTATCTTGTTGCGGATTTCACCCTTGGCAACATCATCAATGGTCTGGAATACGGTAAGTTCGCCATCGAGCAGAGAAGCCTGGTTCTGGGCGAAATAACCTATCTGCACATTATGTCCCAATTCCAATTTTCCTTCGTTCTGAAGCTGACCCATGATACATTTCACAAGTGTTGACTTACCCTCTCCGTTTCTTCCCACGAAGGCAATCTTGTCGCCTCTTTCTACGGTAAGATTCACGCCGCTGAAAATCTTCTTGCCATCAAACGACATCGCCACATCGCTCATCTGAACCGGATAAGCACCGCTTCGTGGGCTCGGCGGGAACTTGAGTCGAAGGCGGCTTGTATCTTCTTCATCCACTTCGATAAGTTCCAGTTTCTCTAGCATCTTCACGCGGCTCTGCACCTGGAAGGTTTTAGAATAAGTGCCTTTGAAGCGTTCTATAAAGTCCTTGGTTTCAGCAATCATCTTCTGCTGTTCTTCATATTTCTTCATCTGCTGTTCGCGGCGTTCCTTGCGCAGTTCCAGATATTGGCTGTAAGTGGCTTTGTAGTCGTAGATGCGGCCCATGGTTACTTCGATGGTTCTTGTTGTAATGTCGTCAACGAATTTTCGGTCGTGGCTGATGACAACTACTGCTTTCGAACTGTTGATGATGAAGTCTTCGAGCCAGCCGATAGATTCAATGTCGAGATGATTGGTTGGCTCATCGAGCAGCAGTACGTCTGGCGATTTCAAAAGCAGTTTTGCCAGCTCAATCCTCATTCTCCATCCTCCTGAAAACTCGCTGGTAGGGCGGTTGAAATCGGAGCGTTCGAAACCGAGACCGAGCAGCGTTTTCTCTACATCTTCCTCGAAATGGGTCATGTCGATGGCGTAGAATTTCTCTGACAATGAAGATACTTTCTCGATAAGCTGCATGTAGTCATCGCTGTCATAGTCGGTACGGGTAGTGAGTTCATTGTTGATGCGGTCAATCTCAGCCTGCATCTCGTGCAGATGGGCAAACGCCTGGCAGGTTTCCTCGAATACGGTTCTGCCATCTTCGGTCATCAGATGCTGAGGCAGATAGGCGATGACGCAATCCTTGGGAGCGGAAACGGTGCCACGTGTGGCATTTCTCACACCGGCGATAATCTTGAGCAAGGTGCTCTTTCCTGCGCCATTCTTGCCCATCAGGGCTATACGGTCCTTCTCGTTGATCTGGAAGGAAATGTCTTTGAATAGGGTGGTGCCGCCAAATTCTACGGTCAATCCATCAACTGTAATCATATTATTTTCTTCTTGTTCTAATGTTTGTTTTATTAACGGTATTTTGTAGAATATCAGTCTACGATGTGGTTGATTACCATTCCTGCTATTGCCATTCCGAAGGAGGCGGTAATGTGGCAGAGCGAGCCGTTGATTTGCGCTTTGGTTGAGCACCATTCATGTTCCACGAGTCGCTGGTCGCCAGGTGCATCATATACGGCTGTATCTGTTCCTCGTTCTCCGCTGAGCAGTTTGGCTTTCGGACACAGGCAACCGCCTGTACCGCAGGCCTTGTTCACTCCCATGTTCTGCATCGGCTTTTCCTCGCTATAAACGCATTGGAACTTGCGGCTAGGGAAGGTCTTGCTTTTTTTGAATTTCTTGCGCAGGGCTCTTGCCAGCGGGTCTCCATCCACCTTCCAGAACTCAGCCTTTCTCACCATGAAGGGGTCGCGGCGGAGGGCTGCACCCATCGAAGAAATGAAGGTGATTTCCTTAGGAAGGGCTGTGGCACGGAGAATCAGGTCGGCCTTATCCTTTAGCGAGTCGATGGCGTCGATGATGAAATCGTATTCTTCCATGTGGAACTCATCGGCTGTTTCTGCCTGATAGATTTTCTGATAAGCCGTGATGTTGGCATCGGGATTGATTTCAAGCAGTCGTTCGCGCAGCGCATCTACTTTTACCTGTCCTATCGTGCGGCTTGTTGCCATGAGCTGGCGATTGCAGTTGGTTACACAGACACGGTCGCTGTCTACGATGGTGATGTTACGGATTCCGCTTCGTACCAGTCCTTCTGCGCACCATGAGCCTACGCCACCAATTCCGAAGATGAGCACGCGTGCTGCCTGCAGTTTCTCGAGATTATCTTTTCCCAGGAGCAGTTCTGTACGTCGCTGCATTCCCCGCTCCATTGTCGTTATGTTATTTCTCATATTTGTGTGTAAGAATTTTCTAAAATTATAATTTCTTGGCAAATCAGTTGCAAAGGTACAAATAATATTCAGAATCTTGTTCTTTTTGCCGGCTTATCTTTCTGATGGTTTGGTTAATGTTTCATAATGGTTTGTTCTTATAATCTTAGGCAAGGCGTATCGTAAGAAAATATATTGACATGTCCCCATCCTCTTATGCTTGAATCTTGCTGGCAGCAGTTCATCGATTTGGCTTATTATACATCTGATTTTCTTTATTTTTTTCGGATTGTAGCCTATTTTGCCTGGTGAATTAGGGAGGTTATGTAATAGAAATCGCCGGTTACCTCGTTATTTTCTGAGGTAACCGGCGATAGCTTTTTATCTTCTTCTGCCTCTTCCTTCATTTCTTCCTTGATTTCCACGACCGCCGCGATTGTTTTTATCCCCGCTATTGTAGCGGTTCTTGCGGTTATGGTTGTCGTTGTCGAAATTAGGGTTGAAGCTCTTTTTCTTCTTATCCTTGAAGAAGCCCGCACCTCCGTTTAGCGGCCTGCCTTCGTTCAGATATTTATCTTCATCATAGCAGCCTACATTTCCGAAACCCTTTGGTGCAAAGCGGTCAGAAGCATTTCTGCCACGACCTTTTCCTGCCTTCGGCTCAGGTGCATTTCTGCCAGTTCCACGCTTGCCTTTGGCACCTTTTCCTACACCCGGATTATCGTAGGTAGAACCAATCGCCTTATCGTCATAATGCGTCTTCTTCCCCTTGAAACTTCCACCCATGCTCTTCCTGTCGTAGAGCTTGTCGATGAGGTCGGCTCTGCCTATCCGGCGAAGCTCACTCTCGATG
This sequence comes from Lachnospiraceae bacterium, assembly GCA_963594575.1. GTDB lineage: Bacteria > Bacteroidota > Bacteroidia > Bacteroidales > Bacteroidaceae > Prevotella. The sequence continues at coordinate 26,306 of CAVBFV010000010.1, forward strand.
GCGCGGCGCTCTTCAGGCTTGTACCAGAAGAAGAACATGCGCT
>CAVBFV010000011.1:0-26192 GCA_963594575.1 Lachnospiraceae bacterium
GGTTCAACCAGCAGTAGTTGTTCTTATCCACGTAGTTGAAGATGATGAGGAAACCTTCGTTTCCGGCATCCTTCTTCGCGCGTACCTTATATATATAGCCGTTGCTGGTAATCTCGCCTGGGTTCAGACGGATGCAGCTTTCTTCGTTGCTGGTCTGCTTGATGAGGCTACCCTCAGTCTTCCACTGTCCACGGATATCGGTAGGCAACTCCTGCAAGGTCATCGGCAGCGCTTTTCCGTTCTCATCGCTGTAGCCCTTGTCCTCAAAAGAAACCTGAGTGCCCCATGTTCCCATACCTACACGGCAGATAGCTGGCTTCACCTGAGTCTGCTCATATTTGTATGGATTCTCCTGGTTCACCTTCAGTACACGAGTACCGATGTTGTTCGCCATCACGTTCTGAACGTAGTAAGATGGAGTTCCGAATACCTTGTCTGATGTATACTGAATCATATCAGGTGCCCACATACGGTTGTTGAGGTTGGCGAAGATAGGAGCATAGGATGCCATGGTCACGATGTCTGAGTTGTTCTCGATGCCCATCATATAGACTGCCTCACCGAGTGCTGCATCGAGCGAACCCATATTGCCGAAGCCCTGGGTTACGGCATATTCACCTACATAAATCTCGCTGCCCTTACGATCGTAGTTATCATACTTGTTGAAGTTCTCGGCAAACCAGGCAGGATTTCTGTAGTAGTGCTCGTCGAGGAGTTCTACGCTCTCGTTGCTTTCCCACTTAGGATTGTCATCGCCCCAAGCCACTACGTTACCGATGAGGTGCATCTTAGGATATTTCGCCAATACAGCATCCTTGAACTTCTTGAAGCGCTCGTAGTAATGGTCGCTCTGAGCCGCAGGATCCGGCTGGTTGTTCTCATTACCAATCTCCAGATATTCGATGTTGTATGGCTCCGGATGACCATTCTTGGCACGGAGCGCACCATATTTAGAGGTAACAGGACCGTTGGCATACTCCAGGGCATTCATGCACTCGTCAATCCAAGGCTGGATGCTATCCACAGGAGTCATGCCGCCGTGCCACAAACCAACATTCACAACATAGAGAGGCTTGGCGTTCAAATCTTCGGCAAGCTGCAGATACTCGTCGAAGCCCATACCGTCGCTGGTACGGTAGCGCCAGTTTACGTTCTTATGACCTGGACGTTCCTCGATAGGACCGATGGTTTTCTCCCAGTGAAAAGCATTCTCTGGAGATTCCTGTCCTTCAACGTAGCAACCGCCAGGGAAGCGGACGAACTTAGGGTGGATGTTATAGAGAAGCTGAGCCAAATCAGGGCGCAAGCCATTCTCGCGATTCTTGAAAGTAGGAGGGAAGAGGCTTACTACATCGAGAACGATGGTACCCTTTCCGTCGGCTACGAGTTCGAACTGAGCCTTCGCATCGTTTCCGTTGGCAGTCAACTCAGCTGTATATTTTGTCCACTTCTTGCCAACCTTGGCATTGAGTGCGGTTTCTGCATAAACCTTATCGCCCTTGGCGTTGGTGAGACGAGCTTTCAATCCGCCCTTATAGCTACCTTTAGCCCAGAAAGAGAGCTTATAGGTTCTGCCCTGCACGGCGTTGATGCCCCAGAAGCCTTCGTTGATGAGAGAGGCTGTAGCTGCAGGTTTGGCAGCGATGGTAAGCTGGAGCGCCTTGCCCTGTGCATTGTTGAGCAAACCCTTATTGATGAGTTGTGCATTGATCTTTGCACCTTTCTGAGCGGCAGTTTTCCAGGTAGGAATATTCTTGTCATCGTCCTCGAAAGAACGGTTGCTGATGAGTTCGGCATAGAGACCGCCATCTGCAGCATGGTTGATATCCTCGAAGAAGATACCATAGAGGTTAGGAGATACCTTGATACCTGGGTTAGAGGCATCTACATTGATGGTAACCTGTGCGTTGGATGCCAAAGCAGAGGCCAACACTGCTGAAAGTAAAATCTGTCTTTTCTTATTCATTTCTTATTCTTAGGTTTGTTTGTTTACTTGTTGGGTTGGCATGAAACCAAGCTAAGCCTGAATTCATGCCGCTATTAATACACAGTTGCAAAAGTACACAAAAAACACAAAGAAGAGGTGGACAAAACGGAGAATATAGTGTAAAAGGTGGATTTTCTGCTGAAAATCCACCTTTTGGTTTTATTGTTGGTAAATAAAATCGGTTTTAATATAGTAATACCAATCCGGCAAATGCCGAGTAGAGTATCATGCGGATAGGATTGATCTTCATTACCTTCACGCCGATAAAGGTGGCGAAGAAGAGGGCGATGGAGATGTAGAAATGCCAAGGATTGGCTGGCGTAGAGAAGTTCTCGCCATTCATCAGAAGCAGGGCTGCGGCTCCTACCAATCCGACAATGGCTGGGCGAAGACCGATGAAGATGCTCTGGACGGCTGAGGTGTTCATATACTTGTACAGCATCTTGCTGATAAGAATCATCAAAACCAAGGATGGGAGAACCAGGGCGAAGGTTGCCATGGCACTTCCGAGAATAGCCATCATACCGCTCATGCCGGCATTATGGACAGCTGTATAGCCACAATAGGTGGCGGTGTTGATACCGATAGGTCCCGGTGTCATCTGAGAGATGGCAACCACATCGGTAAACTCTTGCATCGTCATCCAATGATACTGCGTAACTACCTGTCCCTGAATCAGGGAAATCATAGAATAGCCACCTCCGAATCCGAAGATGCCTATCTGAAGGAATACGATGAAAAGCTGAAGAAATATCATATATATATAATAATGTGTAAAGTTAATAGGGCATTCCTACAATAAGGCGTAGCCCCTATAAACTATTAACTATAAACTTTTAACTAATCTTACTCTGTTGGCTGGATAAACTGTCCATAGATGTATCCACCTGCGGCAGCTGCGATAATCACCCAGATTGGGTTGACGCCCAAAAGCCAAATCAGAAGGGCAGACAGAATAGGAATCCAGCAGTTGACAAGCGAAATACCGGCACTCTTGGCAAGCGAGAATGTTGGTACGGCTATCAATGCCACGACGGCAGGACGGATGCCCGCAAACATGGCTGCCACCACCTTGTTGTCCTCAAACTGATGGAAAAACATGGCTATCGCCAAGATAATAAGAAACGATGGCAACGAAGCGCCGAGGGTGCAGACGATGGCTCCCGGTGTCTTTGCCAACTTATATCCGAGCAGGGAACTCATGTTGATGGCCAAGGCTCCCGGACAAATCTGGGTGGTAGCGATGGCATCCAAGAATTCCTCCTTCGTCATCCAATGATGCTTGTCGACGACTTCGGATTCTATAATAGGAATCATGGCATAGCCACCCCCAAAGGTGACTATGCCAATCTTCATAAATGTTTTGAATAATGTAAGATAACTTACGCTATTATTCATTTTTTACCTTTTTACTTTTTTACCTTTTTACTTTTTCAAAGCTCTTTCTTCAATCCACTGACGTGCATTGACAAATGCCTCAATCCAAGGAGTTACCTCGTCGTTGCGGCGATCGGCTGGATACCAAGCGTTCTGCCATGGGAAGATGGCACGCTCCAAGTGTGGCATCATAGCCAAGTGGCGACCATCTGCAGAGCAGATACCTGCTACGTTGTAGTCACTGCCGTTAGGATTACCTGGATACTCAGCGTAGTTGTACTTCGCAATGATGTTGTAGTGATCCTCTGGCTCAGGCAAGTAGAAACGGCCCTCGCCGTGAGCTACCCAGATACCGAGCTTATCACCGCTCAGGCTACCGAACATCACACTGTCGTTCTGAGGAATAGTCAGACCGAGGAATGTACTCTCGAACTTCTTAGATGTGTTGTGGCAGAGGTGTGAACGATGCTTGTGCTCAGGATTGATGAGGTTCAACTCAACCATCAGCTGGCAACCGTTGCAGATACCGAGTGAAAGGGTATCCTCACGAGCATAGAACTTGTCGAGTGCCTCCTTAGCCTTAGGATTGTAGAGGAATGCACCAGCCCAACCCTTGGCAGAACCGAGAACGTCGGAGTTAGAGAAACCACCGCAGAATACGATGAAGTTTACATCCTCCAGAGTCTCACGGCCAGAAATCAAGTCGGTCATCATCACATCCTTTACATCGAAGCCGGCGAGATACATAGAGTATGCCATCTCACGCTCACCATTGGTACCCTTCTCACGGATGATAGCTGCCTTGATGCCAGATGGCTTGCGACGGTTTGCGTCGAGGCTGTAGCTAGCGAGGGTTCCCTTGAAGCCGTAGCCGAAGTTCATCTCGATAGGCTGCTTCTTATAGTTGGTGTAACGCTTCTTAGCCATACCGTTCATGCTCTGCTTGCGGTCGAGGAGGTAAGATGTCTTATACCAGTCGTCACGCAATGCATCGATATCGAACTCGTGCTCGAAGCCTTCCTTCTTGATGATAATCTTGCGGAGCTCTGGAGCTGGATAACCAATCTTGGCATAACCGATACCGTTCTCATCGAAGAATGCCTTCAACTCGTCCTTGTGAGCATCGCTTACCTGGATGACAACACCTGGGTTCTCTGCGAAGAGAGTCTTGATGATGTCGGCATCTGCGATGTCGTGGAGGTTGATCTTCATACCGCCCTCTACGTTGGCGAATGTCATTTCGAGGAGAGTTGTAATCAAACCACCGGCGCTGATATCGTGACCGGCCATAACCCAACCACGGTTGATGAGTTCCTGTACGGCGTTGAAGCAGTCAACGAAGTACTCTGGGTTCTTGACGGTAGGAACATCGCTGCCCACCTTGCCCAGGCTCTGAGCGAAAGCAGAACCACCGAGACGCTGCTCGTCGAAACTGAAGTCGATATGGTAGAGGCTAGAGTTCTTGTCGTTAACGAGAACTGGGCTAACCACCTTCTTGACATCTGAAACCTCACCACCAGCACTTACGATAACGGTACCCGGAGCGATGATCTTCTCGCCGTTAGGATACTGCTGGGTCAATGAGAGAGAGTCCTTACCTGTTGGTACGTTTACGTGGATGGCGCAGCAGAAGTCTGACAATGCCTTCACACCCTCGTACAGACGGGCATCCTCACCCTTCTGACTGCGGCAAGGCCACATCCAGTTGGCTGAGAGGCTGATGCTGTCCATGCCATCTGCCAATGGAGCCCATACGATATTAGTCAATGACTCTGCTACAGAGAGTACTGAACCTGCCTTAGGATCGGCAAGACCAGCCTGAGGAGCATGACCCATTGCTGTTACGATACCCTTCTCGCCACGGTAGTCGAGTGCTACGACACCACAGTCTGAGAGTGGCAACTGAATCTGACCCTGACCCTGCTGACGGGCAATCTTACCTGTTACGGAACGGTCAACCTTGTTGGTCAACCAGTCCTTACAAGCCACAGCCTCCATCTGGAGAACACGCTGCAAGTACTCGTCGAGGTTGTCTGCTGAATAAGTTACATCTTCATATTTGCGCTCTACGGTCTCATCCACCATCACAGTCTTAGGAGTATGACCGAACATCTGAGCTACATCGAGGTCGAATGGCTTCACACCATCAGCCTGCTTGAAGCTGAAGTGAGCATCGCCAGTAGTCTCACCAACCACGTACATTGGAGCACGCTCACGGTCGGCAATCTTCTGAACCTCGCTGATATACTTCTCGTCGATGAGCAAGCCCATACGCTCCTGACTCTCGTTGGCGATGATTTCCTTGGCGCTCAAAGTCTTGTCACCGATAGGCAATTTAGCCATGTCGATTTCGCCACCGCACTCTTCTACCAACTCAGAGAGACAGTTCAAGTGACCAGCAGAACCGTGGTCGTGGATGCTGACTACAGGGTTCTCATCGTTTTCAACGAGTGCACGAACCAGGTTGTAGGCACGCTTCTGCATCTCAGGGTTGGCACGCTGAACAGCGTTCAACTCGATACCGTTGCTGTAACGGCCTGTATCTACAGAAGAAACAGAACCACCACCAAGACCGATGCGATAGTTATCACCACCTACTACGACAACCTTATTGCCCTTCTGTGGCTCACCCTTCTTGTAGTCACGCTTCTTGCCGTAGCCTACACCACCAGCAAGCATGATAACCTTATCATAAGCATACTTCTCACCATTCTCCTCGTGCTCGAATGTAAGCACAGAACCGGTGATGAGAGGCTGACCGAACTTGTTACCGAAGTCTGATGCACCGTTGGAAGCCTTGATCAGAATCTGCTCTGGAGTCTGATAGAGCCACTTACGTACTGGCATGATGTCTTCCCAGTCGCGCTCTGCATCGCTCTTGCCGTTGTCATCCTTCAAGCGAGGATAAGCAGTCATGTAGCAGGCAGTACCTGCGATAGGCCATGAACCTACACCACCACCCATACGGTCGCGGATTTCACCACCCGTACCAGTTGCAGCACCGTTGAAAGGCTCTACGGTAGTAGGGAAGTTGTGGGTCTCAGCCTTCAGAGAGATAACACTCTCGATATCCTTCACCTGGAAGAAATCGCTGGTAGTCTGATCGGCTGGAGCAAACTGCTCGATAACAGGACCCTGAGAGAAAGCCACGTTGTCCTTGTAAGCAGAGAGAATCTTGTTAGGGTTCTCGTTGGTGGTCTTCTTGATCATGCTGAAGAGAGAAGACTCCATCTCCTTACCGTCGATGATAAACTGGCCGCCGAAAATCTTGTGGCGGCAGTGCTCTGAGTTGATCTGTGCGAAACCGAAGATTTCGCTGTCGGTGAGAGGGCGTCCGTTCTCTTTCTCCAGCTTGTGGAGATAAGCCATTTCGTCCTCGCTGAGGGCAAGACCCTCTTCCTCGTTGTACTTCTCGAGGTCATCGACGTACTTGATAGGTTCTGGCTGGTGGTTCACGGTGAACACATCCTGTCCGATACCGTTGTACATACGCTGGAGCATAGGGTCGTGCTCAGCGTCCTCGCTATCCACAGGGAAGTACTCCTCAATACGTGAAATGCCGTCAAGACTCATGTTCTGAGTAATCTCAACGGCATTCGTACTCCAAGGAGTAATCATTTCACGGCGTGGGCCGACATAGAAGCCCTGCAACTGCTGGGCGTCCTCTAAAGTCGCGTCACCATAAAGCCAACAAAGTTCATTGATTTCGTCCTGAGATGGTTTGTGGTCAATCTCGGTCGCAATCACACTCTTAGATGGAGTTCTAAAAAAAAGAATCATACTTGCTTTCTTTTATATTATTAATGTATTTATTTCTTTTCGAGTGCAAAGATAGTGCAATTTCAAGACACTACAAAATAAAACACTGTTTTTTATGTTTTTTTTGTTGAGATTTGGGCTATTCTTACCTTGAATGGCTACATTTGACAGTTTAGTCATAAGAAAAGAGCTTCCCGTTGCCTTTTTTGGTTAAAAAGGTGATAAATAAAGATTTAGAGGTTAAAAATGTCTAAATGCGTTTGACAAATGTTGTTTATTCAAGTCTTATCTGTAACTTTGCAGCAGAAAGAAGCGAATCAGCTTCTGTATGCCCTAAAATGGAGATGCTTCCGGATTGCAGATAAAAGCCGGGAGAACTCTAATATAATAGAAGGTAGAAAGCGACGTTAAGATATACTATAATCAATAATAACAAGAAAATTTAAATTAGTAAGAATATGAAACAGACAAAGTTAATGGTAATGGCAATGATGGCAGTAGCCCTGATGGCTACAAGCTGTGCTAGTAAGAAGGATCTTCAGAATTGCCAGAATGAGAATAAGGAATTGTCAAGCAACTATCAGGCTACCAAGGAAAAACTGGCAGCTACTGAGGCTAGTTTGGCTGCTGCACAGGAGCAGCTCGCTACTGCAAAGAGCGATTACGCTAAGTTGCAGAACTCACTTGACAAGAGTTTGAACAATGCAAGCCAGAACAACGTGAGCATTGAGAAACTCGTTGACCAGATCAACGAGAGTAACCAGTATATCCGCCACCTGGTTGAGGTAAAGAGCAAGAGTGATTCTCTCAACATGGTTCTTACCAACAACCTGACCCGCTCTTTGAGCAAGGAAGAAATGAAGGAGGTTGATGTTCAGGTTCTGAAGGGTGTAGTTTACATCTCTCTGGCTGACAACATGCTCTATCAGAGTGGTAGCTATGAGGTAAATAGCCGTGCTCAGGAAACATTGAGCAAGATTGCTAAGATTATCACTGACTACAAGGATTACGATGTGCTCGTAGAGGGTAATACCGATAACGTACCGGTAAGCACTACAAGTGCCAAGATGAAGAATATCCGCAACAACTGGGACCTCTCTGCTCTCCGTGCAGCTTCTGTTGTTCAGTACTTGCAGGATCACTTCGGTGTAAATCCTAAGCGCCTTACTGCTGGTGGCCGTGGTGAGTACAACCCTGTAACAACTAACGATACAGAGGTAGGCAAGCAGCGCAACCGCCGCACTCAGATTATCATCACTCCTAAGCTCGACCAGTTTATGGACTTGATCGACAAGGCTCCAGAGGAGAAGTAAAAAGGCTATTTAAAGGTAAAAAGGTAAAAGGGTAAAAAAGTAAATAGGTAGAGGCATCAATAAGTTTTCGGGCTTATTGGTGCCTTTTTCAGTATAAATATACAGGTTTTATGATTTAAAGCAGTAAAAAGTGCTTTTTGTTATCATTTTGCTAGAATTATTCTTAATTTCCTTTCTTTTCTTGATTATTTTTATTAATTTTGCAGGCAAAATATCATGGGTCTACTTGGTAGCCCTGATCATTGTACATTGTAAATTATTAATTATACATTATATTGTGTTATGGAAAAGATTAAGATGACAACTCCATTGGTAGAGATGGACGGTGATGAGATGACAAGAATTCTCTGGAAGATGATTAAGGACGAACTGATTCTTCCTTTCGTTGATTTGAAGTCTGAGTATTATGACCTCGGTCTGCCTTATCGCGACCAGACCAACGACCAGGTAACCATCGACTCTGCCGAGGCGGCTAAGAAATATGGTGTGGCTGTGAAGTGTGCTACTATCACTCCTAATGCACAGCGTATGGACGAGTATAAGCTCCACAAAATGTGGAAGAGCCCTAATGGAACTATCCGTAGCATCATGGATGGTACTGTGTTCCGTGCTCCTATCACCATCCCAAGCATCCACCCATGTGTAAAGAACTGGGAGAAGCCTATCACTATCGCCCGTCATGCTTACGGCGATGTATACAAGAGCGTGGAGCTTCGTGCTGATGAGCCAGGTACAGCCAAACTCGTGTTCGAGGGTAAGAGCGGCAAGAAGCAGGAGATTGAGATTCATTCTTTCGATGGCGCTGGTGTTATCCAGGGCATGCACAATACTGATAAGAGTATCCGCAGCTTTGCTCACAGCTGCTTCAAGTTTGCCATTGATACCAAGCAGGATCTCTGGTTCGCTACCAAGGATACCATCTCTAAGACTTATGATGCCCAGTTCCGTAAAATCTTTGAAGAAGTATATGAGAACGACTATAAAGAGAAGTTTGCCGAACTCGGCATCGAGTATTTCTATACATTGATAGATGATGCCGTAGCCCGTGTTATCCGCAGTAAGGGCGGCTTCATCTGGGCTTGCAAGAACTATGACGGTGATGTGATGAGCGATATGCTCAGTACAGCCTTCGGCTCTCTGGCGATGATGACTTCTGTATTGGTTTCTCCTGACGGCAAGTATGAGTATGAGGCAGCCCACGGCACCGTAACCCGTCACTACTATCGCTATCTGAAGGGTGAAGATACATCTACCAACCCAATGGCTACCATCTTTGCATGGAGCGGTGCGTTGAGAAAGCGTGGCGAACTGGATGGCATCAAGGAACTTCAGAACTTTGGCGACCAGCTGGAGGCTGCTTGTTTCGATACTTTGAACGACGGTATTGCTACCAAGGATCTCGTAAACCTGATGGAAGGTGTTGAGGCTAAGGCTGTAAACTCAGCTGGCTTTATCGCTGCCATCCGCGAGCGCCTGGAAAAGCGATTGGCATAAAAACAATAAGACCTGGGGTAATTAACCTCAGGTCTTATTGTTTTAAATTAGTTTTAGTTTAAATCTTGATTCTTTTTCTTGCGTTTACGCAAAGCGTCTGAATAGACCTTAAACAAATCTATGTTCAGCAACTGACAGATATGGTAAAGCATACCCGTATCTATAGTGGCTCTGCCATATACCTTATATATATTAGTACGGTGGCAGCCTAATTGCTCAGCAAGCCATACTGTGGTCTTGCCTTGCTTGTTTAACTCCTCTTTGATGATTTCACCGATTAAGGGAATTGCATTTACTTTATCTTTCATACTTTTTCAGTTGTGTTATATGCTCACTTATAGTTATATCGGGTACAAAAGTAGTATTTCTGTTTCTAACTAGCAAAGAAACATGTAGCTAATTTGGTAACACTACGTTAAAATGTGTAATAAAACGCCCTTTTTTTTATGTTTTTTTTCTCTAAAGAACTAAATGTCACGAAATTGTAACCGAATGTAACGCTTATTACGAAAGAAAAATCGTAATTTTGCAGCGGTATTTTAAATAACATGAAATATGGAAGAGAATATGAAAAGAATACTTGTTGTTGATGATGAGCAAGACTTGTGTGAGATCCTGAAGTTCAATCTTGAAACCGAAGGATACGAAGTAGAGACTGCCAATTCTGCAGAAGAGGCTTTGGAGATGGACATCGCTTCGTTCGACCTGCTGCTGCTGGATGTTATGATGGGCGGAATGAGCGGCTTCCAGCTGGCTAAGCAGTTGAAGGACAATCCGATGACTGCCAATGTTCCGATCATCTTCCTTACAGCCCGTGATACGGAAAACGATACGGTGACAGGATTCAATATCGGTGCCGATGATTATATCTCGAAACCTTTCTCTATCCGAGAGGTGATGGTCAGAGTGCGTGCCGTCTTGCGCCGTACGGCTGAGCAGTCGGGCGATGCTGATGAGCCTAAGACCATCAACTATCAGGGACTGCAGTTGAATCTGGACAAGAAGACGGTGAGCATTGACGGTGAGGCTATTCCTTTCACCAAGACCGAGTTCGAACTCCTGCGTCTTTTCCTCGAAGAGCGCGGCAAGGTTTTCTCCCGTCAGGAACTGATCGACCGGGTTTGGCCGAAGGATGTGATGGTACTCGACCGCACGGTGGATGTCAACATCACCCGTATGAGAAAGAAGATTGGTAAGTTTGCCAAGTGCATCGTTACCCGTCTGGGTTTCGGTTATTATTTTGATGCGTAATTAAAATGTTTAAGTTAAATAGTGTAGGTAGAAAGTTGTACTTCAGTGTTCTGGCGGTGTTCCTTGTGTTCGCCGTCAGTTTTATCGTGTTCCAGCAGGCACGAGAAAAACAGTATAAAATAGGTACGCTTACTATCAAACTGGAAAATTATAATGAACTGCTGGCAGAAGATCTGGCTCTCTCACCCGGAGAAGGAATTATTCTGCAGGATAGTCTTCACGATAAGAATGTGACTGTGGCTCAGGAAAAGTTGCAGGCTTTCGTACGTGAACATGAAAGCAAGGATCTTCGTGTTACGCTGGTGCGCCCGAACGGTAAGGTGATTTATGACAACATGAGTTCTGATTATGAGCATTTTGCCAACCATGCCAAGCGTGAGGAAATAGTTGAAGCCTTGAAAAACAGGGTAGGCTCAAGCGTGGAGCGACAGTCTAAAACTCTGAAGCACGATTATTTCTATGTGGCTTCTTATTTCCCGGAAAGTCAGCTCATCATCCGTACGGCGTTACCTTATAATAATGATTTGGCTAAGTCGCTGCAGGCTGACCAGCATTTTATCTGGTTTGCCATCGTAGCCATTATTCTGCTTACCATCGTGCTCTACCGTTTTACGAACCGCCTGGCTAAGAATGTTTCCAAACTGAGCATCTTTGCTTATAAGGCAGACCACAACGAGAGTCTGGAGGTGGAAGATCTCGCCAAGTTCCCGAATGATGAATTGGGCGAGATAGCCGAGCGTATCATCAAGATGTATAAGCGCATACAGACCACCCGACGGGAGCAGGATATCCTGAAGCGGCAGCTTACCCAGAATATCGCTCACGAGCTGAAGACTCCTGTGGCAAGTATTCAGGGTTATCTGGAGACGATACTCGATAATCCGCATATCAACGAAGAGATGAAGTCGCAGTTCTTGCAGCGCTGTTATGCCCAGAGCGAACGCCTCACCTCTCTGCTCCGCGACATCTCAACCTTGAACCGGTTGGATGACGGTTCGGATATGATAGATTTCGAGGCGGTAGACATTACGCAGATGGTAAGCGAAATAGCCCGTGAGACTGCGCTGGAAAGAGAGGCGCACCAGATGACTTTCGAGAATCTTCTTCCCGACCAGCATATTATCGTGAAGGGCAACCGCAGTCTTCTGTATAGCGTATTCCGCAATCTTACCGACAATGCCATAGCTTATGCCGGCGAAGGACGTAAGATGACGTTGAGTGCCATGGAGCAGGGCAACAAGTGGCATTTCATCTTCTGCGATAACGGTCAGGGAGTTCCTACCGAGCATCTCTCCCGTCTTTTCGAGCGTTTCTATCGGGTAGATAAGGGACGCAGCCGCAAGATGGGTGGCACCGGTTTGGGTCTTGCCATCGTCAAGAATGCCGTTCTCCTGCATGGCGGTACTATCCGGGTAAGCAATCAGCTGGAAGGCGGCTTGAAATTTGAATTTACGCTTAAGAAATAATAATGTTTTTTGAATAAAGTATTTAAGCGGTAAATAAAAACACTCAGGTGGCAGATAAAGATACCTACGTAGTAAATATAGGTAAAGAAAGGCAAGGTTTCTGAGAAACTTCTGGATGGAGTTCTACAGAAACCTTGCCTTTCTTGTCTTTTAGAACATTTTTGTTTTCTTTTCGTAAACTTTGCTTAAATCTCTTATTTCCGACCTTTTTCTGCTAAAAATGTAGATTATATTTCTAAATGTTGATGAAAATCAAGAAAAACTAACTTTTTTCTATAAAAATATCGATAAAGTTTGCATTAATTCAATACTTTTTCTTATCTTTGCAGCCGTAACACAATGAGAGAGGTTAAAAAATGCAAGAAAAGAAAAAGTAAATATATAAAGTTATATAAGAGTTGTTTAATTATTTAGAGAAGATTTTATGGAAAAAAGATTGCTTTTCTTGTTAGTCAATCTCTTCCTTTTTGTGGGGGGGGGTATTGGCTCAAACGAAAGTAACAGGTACCGTAGTTTCTCAGGAAGATGGTGAACCTGTCATTGGTGCATCTGTCGTAGTCGCTGGAGCGGCACGTACAGGTACCGTCACCGATATCGACGGTCACTTCTCTTTGGAGGTACCTGCTGGTAAGAAACTTGTAGTTAGCTACATCGGTATGCAGAGCCAGACCTTGACTCCAGCTGCCAAGATGACTATCCGCCTGAAGGCAGATAGCAAGAGCTTGGGCGAGGTGGTTGTAACGGGTATGCAGAAGATGGATAAGCGTTTGTTTACTGGTGCTACTACAAAAATTTCTGGCGACAAGACAAAGTTGGATGGTGTCGCAGACATCAGTCGTGCCTTGGAAGGTAAGGCTGCCGGTGTGTCTGTGCAGAATGTATCAGGTACTTTCGGTACCGCTCCAAAGATTCGTGTGCGTGGTGCTACTTCTATTTATGGTAGTTCAAAACCTCTTTGGGTGGTAGATGGTGTTATCATGGAGGATGTAACAGAGGTCGATGCTGATGATTTGTCTTCAGGTAACGCAGAAACCCTTATATCTTCAGCTATTGCAGGTTTGAATGCTGATGATATTGAAAGTTTCCAGATTTTGAAGGATGGTTCTGCTACCTCTATTTATGGTGCACGTGCCATGGCTGGTGTCATTGTCGTTACAACCAAGAAAGGTAAGGCTGGTACAAACCGCATCAGCTATACTGGTGAATTCACTATGCGTTTGAAGCCAAGCTACCGCAATTTCAATATCATGAATTCTCAGGATCAGATGGGTGTATATCGTGAGATGTACAACGATGGTTATTTTTCTTTTGAAAAGAGTTACCGTGCTTCTAACAGTGGCGTCTTTGGCAAGATGTATCACCTGATGAATACATATGATTCGAAGACGGGAACTTTTGGATTGGCTAATACTCAGGAGGCGATGAATAGCTATCTCCAGAAGGCTGAATATCAAAATACCGATTGGTTTGACTTGCTTTTCAGTAATAGTATTTCTCAAAATCATTCCGTCAGCATGTCTACTGGTACTGATAAGGCTCAGTATTATACATCTTTCAGTGTGATGAACGACCCAGGATGGTCTAAGCAGAGCAAGGTGCAGCGTTATACTGCTAATGTGAATGCTCTTTACAATATCTCAAAGAAATTGTCTTTCAATGCCATAGCTAATGCTTCCTATCGTAAGCAGCGTGCTCCTGGTACTACTTCACAGTCTGTAAATACTGTGACAGGTGAGGTGTCTCGTGATTTTGATATCAACCCATATTCTTATGCGTTGAACACTTCTCGTACAATGGATCCTAATGAACTCTATGTGCGTAACTACGCTCCATTCAATATTTTCCGTGAATTGGAAAACAACTATTTGAGTTTGGATGTGGTTGACATGAAGTTCCAGGGAGAGTTGAAATATAAGCCAATCTCTAAGGTAGAACTCGCAGTATTGGGTGCTTATAAGTATTCTACAACGACCAATGCCGCTACAATTACTGATCAGAGTAATCAGGCTTGGGCTTATCGTGCGATGGATGATGCTACGATGCGTGATGCAAACCCATGGCTGTATACTGATCCAGACAAGGCAAACTCTTTGCCATTCTCTGTATTGGAAAAGGGTGGTTTTTATCGTGAGACCAAATATAAGATGAATAGCTGGGACTTCCGTGCCACAGCTAGCTATAATGATGTATACAACAAAGACCATATCGTGAACTTATTCGGTGGTCTGGAAATCAATTCACTCGACCGTAGCCGTTCTTATTTTAATGGCGTTGGCATGCAGTATGATATGGGTTATCTCCCTGCTTTCAACTATAACTTCTTCAAGCAGTTGGCGGAGGAGAATGGTCAATATTATAGTTTGGATAATTCATATCAGCGTGAGGCTTCTTTCTTTGGTACTGCCACCTATTCTTATAAGGGTCGCTACACAATTAATGGTACCATTCGTTATGAGGGTTCCAATAAGTTGGGTAAGAGTCGCTCAGCTCGTTGGTTGCCTACTTGGAACGTGTCTGGAGCATGGAATGCTCATGAGGAGAGTTGGTTTGCTAAGTTAAATCCTGTTCTTTCCCATCTTACATTAAAAGCATCATATTCATTGACAGCTGATCGAGGTCCTGCTTCCGTTTCTAACTCGTTGGTAGTGATACAGAGTTACAACCCTTGGCGTCCATTTGCCGGTGACAAGGAGACTGGACTTGAGATTTATCGCTTGGGTAATGATGATTTGACCTATGAGAAGAAGCATGAGTTGAACCTCGGTTTGGATATGGGCTTTTTGAATAACCGCATTAATGTGACTTTCGATTGGTATCGCCGCAACAATTATGATTTGATTGGTCCTAAGCGTACCATGGGTATTGGTGGTGAGATCTATAAATATGCCAATGTGGCAAGTATGCGTTCACATGGTGAGGAGTTAACTATTTCCACCCGTAACATTGAGACCAAGGATTTTAAATGGAGTACCGATTTCATTTTCTCTCACTCAAAGAATACTGTAACCGACTTGGATTCACGTGCTAACATCATGCAGATGATTACAGGTACCGGTTTCACAATGAACGGCTATCCTGTTCGCTCTTTGTTCTCTATTGATTTCAAGGGATTGAACAATAAAGGTCTGCCTATCGTTGTGAATCAGAATGGCGAGGAGACAAGCTATGGAGGCGATCTCTACTTCCAGTCAACTACAACAGACTACCTGAAGTATGAAGGTCCAACAGACCCAACTGTTAATGGTAGTTTCGGTAATACCTTCTCTTATAAGGGATTAAAACTGAATGTGTTTATTACATATGCTGCAGGTAATAAGGTACGTCTTGATCCTGCCTTCAGTTCTTCTTACTCAGACATGACTGCCATGCCAAAGGAATTTATAAATCGTTGGACCCAAGCCGGTGATGAGGCTTATACGGATGTGCCAGTCATAGCAGACCAGCGTATGAAGCAGAATGACAATTATATTGGTTATCTTTATAATGCATATAACTATTCTACAGCTCGCGTAGCTAAGGGTGATTTCATTCGCATGAAGGAGATTTCTTTGGCTTATGATTTCCCTGGCAAGTGGATTCAGGCCCTTCGCTTGAACAGCGTAAATTTGAAACTCCAGGCTACTAACTTGTTCTTGATTTATTCAGACAAGAAGTTGCACGGACAGGATCCTGAGTTTTTCAACACTGGTGGTGTGGCAACCCCAATGCCACGTCAGTTTACATTGACATTAAGAGTAGGACTTTAAAGAAAGAGAGATAATTATGAAAAAGAACAAATTATATATAGCATCGGTGGCTTTTGCGGCATTGTCATTGGTTACATCATGCGACAGCTTCCTGGACAAGTTGCCAGATGATCGTGCCGAGGTGAATACCGAGGAAAAGGTGACCTCTCTGCTCGTGTCTGCTTATCCAACTGCAAGCAGCAATCAAATATTGGAATGGAGTTCAGATGATTATTCAGACAATGGAAAGCAGTATAGTACCAATCAGGAAATAGAGCAGATATATCGTTTTCAGCCAATTACAGCTCAAACCAATGATTGTCCAAAGAACTTGTGGAATGGTTATTATTTAGCGATTGCTGCAGCCAACCAGGCTTTGGCTTCCATTGATGAGATGGGAAATCCTGCATCGTTAAAGGGGCAGAGAGCTGAGGCATTGCTCTGTCGTGCCTATAGTATGTATCGTCTTGCTACAACTTTCTGTATGACTTATAATCCAGATAATGCAGAGAAGTATATGGGACTTCCTTATCCAACAAAGCCTGAGACAACTGTAAACCCTGATTATAAGCGTGGTACACTGAAGCAACTTTATGAGCAGATTGATGCAGATATCGAGGCTGCCTTGCCTGATGTGAGCGATGATATCTATACCCAGCCTAAGTATCATTTCAACCAGAAGGCTGCGTATGCTTTTGCTGCTCGTTTCAACCTGTACTATATGAACTATGACAAAGTGATAAAATATGCTGACAAGGTGCTTGGAGCAAATCCAGCCTCTTTGTTGCGCAACTATGTGCCTTTTATGTCTTTGTCTAATTCAGAGGATATGGAGAATCGTTATATTTCTTCATCAGAGAATGCAAACCTCTTGTTGATGACGGCAGGTAGTAAAATTGGTAGAAATGTCTGTGGTGATGAAGAGCGTTTTTGTCACAATGAAAATGTAAGTCTGTATGAAACGATTTGGGCTAAGATGCCATGGGGAAGGGGATCCAATAACAATACTCTCTACCAGTCAAACTTGTTGTTTGGCAATGCCCATATTCTTATCTTCCCAAAGATGTTTGAACATTTTGAGTTTACCGACAAGATAAACCAAACTGGAT
Source organism: Lachnospiraceae bacterium (assembly GCA_963594575.1). Lineage (GTDB taxonomy): Bacteria > Bacteroidota > Bacteroidia > Bacteroidales > Bacteroidaceae > Prevotella. The sequence continues at coordinate 17,482 of CAVBFV010000011.1, forward strand.
TTGTTCATGTTGTAGATGCTGTGTTCACTACTGATGAAACCCTTCTTTGTCGTGCTGAGGCTTATGCCATGAAGAAGGAGTATGATAATGCAGTGAAAGATATCAATACATGGATTGTGTCGCATACTGGGACTGCGAAAGGTACGGCAAAACGCCCAACAATGACAGTTGAAAGTATCAAGACTTTTATCGAAAGCTTGCCGTATGCACCTGTTACACCAAAATCCAATTTGGAGCATAGCATTCGTAAGACATTCCATCCACAGGGATTCACGGTTGAGGCTGGTACCCAAGAGGATATTTTGCAATTCATCTTACAGATGCGTCGACTGGAGACCCTGTATCAAGGTCTTCGTTTCCTTGACATCAAGCGCTATGGCATTGAGTTCAGCCATGATGTTGACGAAGAGTCTCCTATTGTATTCAAGGCTGGTGACTTGCGAGGTGCGATTCAATTGCCAGATGATGTAATTGAGGCAGGATTACCTGCAAATCCAAGAGAAGAGTCTAACAAATAAAAAATGAGTAAACTATGAAATATATAAAATTATTCATACTGATAGCGTCAGTCTCTCTGTTTGCTGCCTGCTCAGACGATAGTCTTGATTCTAAGAGTATTTTCGATACGCAGAATAAGGAAGAGCAGAATGACTTTGACAAGTGGCTCAAGACCAACTATGTGGATACCTATAATATCCGCTTTAACTATCGATATAGTGACAAGGAGACGAACAACAAGTATAATCTTGCACCTGCCGATTTTAATAAGTCTAAGGCATTGGCTATTATGGTCAAGCATATTTGGCTGGATGCTTATAAGGAAGTGATGGGCGATCAGTTTATGAAGACCTATTCTCCTCGTGTGATGCAGTTGGTTGGCTCAGCAGCTTATGATTCTCAGTCTTCTATTGTGATGGGTACTGCTGAGGGTGGCTTGAAAGTAACTTTGTATAATGTAAATATTATCGATGTTGATAATCCAATCATAGATTCAGAAAATCCTTTCGTTGACAAGAAAAAAGGTACATACGATCTGAACTACTGGTTCTTCCATACAATGAATCATGAGTTCTGTCATATTCTGACTCAGAAAAAGAATTATTCTACTGAGTTCCAGACAGTTTCTGCCGGCAAGTATCAGACTTCAGGTTGGGTGAATGTAGAGGATAAAGAAGCTCCATCCATGGGATTTGTATCCGGTTATGCCAGCGGTGAGTATAATGAGGACTTTGCTGAGATTTTTGCCCAATATGTAACCCATTCAGAAGCAGCATGGCAAAAAATACTGAGTGCAGGTATTGTATACGAAACAGATGCAAATGGCGATTATGTGCTTGATGCAGACGGCAATCCTATAGTGAAGGATGCAAGTGGCTATAAAGCTATTATTCAGAAATTTAACATTCTCAAGGAATATTTTGCCAACACTTGGGGCATGGATATTACCAAGCTTCGTGAAGTTATCTTGCGTCGTACGGCAGAAGTAAAGGCAATGGATTTAGAAACATTAAAGTAAGACGGATATGAAAAAAATATATAACATATTATTTACGCTGATTGCGATCTTGTCTTTCACATCTTGTTCCAACGACATAGATGAAGTGTTCGACAAACCTTCTGCAGAGCGAGTGAATGATGCAATAGCAGAGTATAAGACGGTTCTTACTTCTGCAGAGAATGGATGGCTGATGAAATATTATCCTAAGGCTAATACCAAGTATGGTGGATATAATCTGTTGTTGAAATTTGGAACAGATGGAAATGTTACTGCCATGAGCGATGCTTTGGGTGCAGACACGAAAGCCACATCACATTATAAATTGGAGCAGAGTGCTAGTATCGTTCTGTCTTTTGATGAGTACAATAAGGTGATTCATTTCTTCTCCGATCCAGCTAACCCTGCTGGTATTGGTGATAATGGTAAGGGTATGGAAGGTGACTTGGAGTTCCGGGTGCTTACCGCCTCTGCTGATTCTGTAGTCATGCTTGGCAAGAAGCGTGGTACAAAAATAGTGATGACTCCTATGGCGAAGGATGCCGATTGGGCTGAGACCATTAATCAGATAGATGGTTTGGAGCAGGAGATGCAGTTCCCTAGATATACTTGCGAGGTGAATGATGTCAAGTATGTAGCTACATCAAGCTATCGTACCATTACTTTCACTAGTTCTAATGCCGAGGATGGCTCTACCACGATTCCTTATATCGTAACAGACAAGGGGATTGAGTTTTATAAGCCAATAACTCTTAATGGCGTTACTATCAAGGGATTCAACTATAAAGGGGGCGATAACTATGAGTTTGAATCCACAGATGCCGCTGTAAAGATGTTCGGCGTTGTTCCTCCTATCAGTGAGCAGGTTATCAGTGGAGACTGGTTCTTCTCTGTAGCTAATATGGGTAGCTATACTCAGGCGTATTGGAATGCTGGTAACGAGGAGGTTTCTAAGTATTATTCTCCTTGCCTTTTTGCTGCTTTTACCACTTCTGCGTTTAATGACTATGCAGGACATTGGGGAATCTTTTTCAATGTGGCAGGCTATGCTTCGTTCATAGACATTACTCCTACTATCGTTGACGATGATCATATCTCATTTGCTTGTCCTGGCAAGTTTAATGCGAATGGTCAGTATTTCTATAGTTGGGGTCAGATGTATATGATTTATGCACTGACTGGTGATGAGGGAGCTCATGCTGCCAACGTGGCCAAGACTTATAAAGTCGAGTTGATACAGGGTACATCGAAACAGCCTTCTTCTATAAAGTTGACTGATGAGAGTAATCCAAATAACTGGTTTGTCTTGACAACTAGTATGCCAGAATCTCTTTTTTAGAGTTCATCCATCATGAAATAAAATTATATACATAATGTTTAATAGGATTCTTTGTGAAAAGAATACATAAAATCTCTCGTCTGGGGGCGTGCTCATTTAAGCACGCCCCTTATTTATCGTTGATTATAAGTCATTCAGCATGAAATCATAGATGCTCATGAAGAGTATACCATTTGCATCACGGTTGCTGATGAGGCTTTCGCCCACAATGACGATTCGCTCGAAACCATCATCTATGCGGCGCAATGAGTTGATTTCTTGCTCTATCTTGTCTTGCGATGGCAGGCTGAGGGCCGACTGGATATAGCATCGGCGACTGCCCTTGTTGCACACGAAGTCTACCTCTAGTTGTTTGCGATAACTAGTGCCGTTTTCGTCTTTCCCATTCACTGTTACCACGCCTACATCCACATTGAATCCCTGTCTTCTCAGCTCGCAATATATCGCATTCTCCATGAGATGGGTCTTCTCTATTTGGCGAAAATTGATGAGTGCATTGCGCAGTCCTAAGTCGGTGAAGTAATACTTCATAGGAGTATTGATATATTTTCTTCCCTTCACGTCGTATCTCTTGGCTTCCTCTATAAGAAAGGCATCTGAGCAATAATCGATGTATGTTTTCAGAGTGGTAGAGCCAATGGATATATTTTTGTTGGTCTTGAATGTATTCGATAGTTTTTGAGGATTTACCAGTCCTCCTATGCCAGATGATAACATACAGAGAAGTTCTTCTAGCTCAGCATTGTTCTTGATGCGATTTCTGTTAAGAATGTCAATCAAGTAAGTTTCTTGCCAAAGGTCTTTAAGTACCCTAATCTTATCTTCATCTGTAGGTTGTAGGATGACAGGTGGCAGTCCGCCATATTGTAGATATTCTACCCAACCGCTCTCTTGGCTGCCTTGGTAGACAGACATGAATTCGGAGAAACTGAGTGGTGAAATATGAATCTGGTAGCCTCGACCTCTGAACTCGGTAATGATGTCCTTTGACAAGAACTTGGCGTTGCTGCCTGTAACATATACGTCAGCATTGGGGATATGGAGCAATCCATTCAGAACATCCTCAAAATCTTTCAGCATCTGCACCTCGTCCAAAAGGATATAATACATCCTACCGTCCTTGATGAGGCTCTTTACATACTGGTAGAACTTATCAGGGTCGCGATATATCTTATTGCCAAAGTCATCAAAAGCCATTTCTATGATGTGCTCTTTGTCTACACCATCTAGTTTGAGTTGTCTCTTGAATAAGTTGAATAGCAGGAAAGACTTTCCGCATCTTCTAATACCGGTGATGATTTTTACCAGTCCATTGTGTCTGCTATTGAGCAGTTGCTGTATGTATCTTTTGCGTTCGATGATCATAATCTATCTATATATATTGATTTAATTTTACGTTAGATTTTTGCGTAAATACGCATTTTTCTGCTGCAAAGATACGCTTTTTTGATGAATTTACAAAAGATTTTTGCGTAAATACGCATTTTTCTGCTGTAAAAAGTGTTTTTATAATCTGTTCTTGTTCCTTTACCCTTATTTCTAATAATTGCCAGAGATTTTTATCAGTATGTAGCGATTATAGCCTTGTTATGGAAGAATATTCTGCCGAGAAATAAGTTGGCTGTTAATCGGAAATAGTGTACTGGCGAATGAAGAACAGCTGACTAGCCGTACACTCGCCAGTTGGCTGTTCTATAGGAACAGTCAGCGTAAATGCCTGTAAAAATGTTGTAAGTAAGGGATAAGGAAATACTCTTCACTCTTCACCTTTCCTTCGGAATCCCCAGTGTTTATGGGCGTTTCGAGGGGTGAAGAGTTCTTGGACACTCTTCACCCACTCTTCACCACTCTTCACCTTAGCTGGTTCGGCGGAGGATGTGTCATAAATTTATGATTCACCCTTTTCTTGTTGTTTGAAGAGCTAGGATATGTTGTTGGAAGAGTAAGAATATGTTGTTGGAAGAGCTAGGATATGTTGTTGAGGCAGTCTGTATCTTTGGTCGCACAACAGCTGTTGTGCGCTTGTATACCAGCTGATATGCGCATGCACAACAGGTGATGTGCATGCGATGGTCAACTGTTATGCGCCAACATCCAGACTTATGACACACCCTCCTTCGAGAAGCCTAGCGGTCTTGCGCTGCAATTTACGCCTGTTAGTCTTTGGAATCGGTGAAGAGTGGTGAAGAGTGGGTGAAGAGTCGCTGTAAACTCTTCACCCCTCGGAATGCCGATAAACACAGGGGATTCCGAGGGAAAGGTGAAGAGTGAAGAGTAAAAGCGTGTTCGCTTGCAGAACAAAAAAATAGGGCGCAAGCTGTTTCCATGAAAGGAATCGCTTGCGCCCCTGATATTATTGCTTATGAGTAAATGAGCACCCTAAGATTAGAACTTGTAGATAGCACCAAATGAAATGTTGCTCGCATCTACGTTAAGTCCGAATGTTGACCAGTTGTCACCATGGTCAGGAGAATAACCTCTGTAACCGAGGAAACCTACCTTTGTGATGAAGTTTACGTGGTCTGAAAGCTTAACAGCCAAACCTGGCTTGATGCCTACCTCGTAAGAATCGCCACCGCCCTTGCTGACGCTGCCGTAACCGATTGTACCCTCTACGAAGAGGTTAACCAACTTGGTTTCTACTGCTGTGTAACGTACGTAAGGAGCTACAACGAATGTTGTTGCTTCTGGTACAGCTTTGAGTTCGCAAACTTCGCCCTTCTTGATACCAATCTCGAGACCAGCCTCCCACTTGTTGTTGAATTCGTAACCGATTTCAGGCATCAAGGTGTAAGCTGTCTTGCTGTCACCATCACCGATTTTGTTGCTGGAAATACCAGCAGTACCACCGATGTAAACCTGTGCGCTAGCGCAAACTGAAACGAGAGCCATAGCAAGGCTCAACATAATCTTCTTCATAATCAATCTTTTTTTTAATTATTACTTTATTTTATAACTCTAATCAGGTAGCTTTTCAGCCCCTAATTTATAATAGCAAAGCACATCCCAGACATGCTCCGCACTCTCTAATTCGGCGGCAAAGGTATAGGAAATAGCTCAAAACTCAAAACTTTTTCTCAGTTTTCTTGTAAAATGAGCCGTATTGTTGATGTAAATCAAAAAAAGCAGGTATGCTGCATGTATCTGAAGTTATTTTTGAAGGATGGCAGCGATTTTTTTATTGAAACCGCCAAATAATATGGGGTAATATTTGGGTAAACCAACTTTTTTCTCTATCTTTGCATGAACAAACAGTTTGAATCTTTTTTATTAATATCATAAATGAATCAATTTACAAAGCTGATAGCAGCCCAGCTCAATCTGAAGGAGCAGGCTGTAGAAAATACTCTGGCGCTGCTCGAAGAGGGCTGCACCATTCCGTTTATCTCGCGATACCGTAAGGAGAAAACCGGTAATATGGACGAGGTGAACATTGAAGCCATCGCACAGGCTAACGAGAAACTCTCTGAGATGGCGAAGAGAAAAGAGACTATCCTCAAAACCATTGAGGAACAGGGAAAACTATCGGATGAACTGAAAATACGCATCGGACAGTGCTGGGATGCCACCGAACTGGAAGACATCTATCTTCCTTATAAGCCTAAGCGCCGCACCCGTGCACAGATAGCACGTGAGGCTGGATTGGAGCCTCTGGCACAGTTGCTTCTCTTCCAGCGTGAACGTAATCCGGAACAGGCTGCCAGAAAGTTTGTGGGCGATAAGGTGAAGGATGTGGAGGCTGCACTTCAGGGAGCCAAGGACATCATCGCCGAAACCGTAAGCGAGAATGAGCAGAGCCGTAATCAGATTCGCGGTGAGTTCAGGCGCGGTGCCATCATCACTTCTAAGGTGGTTGCCAAGAAGAAGGATGAGGAAGAGGCGCAGCGCTTCTCCGACTATTTCGATTTCTCTGAACCATTGAAGAAATGTTCTTCGCACCGGTTGCTGGCTATGCGTAGAGGCGAGGCGGCAGGATTCTTGCGTGTCAGTATCTCGGCTGATGATGAGCAGTGTCAGGATAAACTGAAGCGTCACTATGTTCACGGGTTCGGTGAGTGCCAGACGCTGGTGGGCGAAGCGGTGGATGATGCCTTCAAGCGACTGCTGAAGCCTAGCATTGAAACCGAATTTGCTGCGCTCAGTAAGCAGAAGGCGGATGAGGAAGCTATCGTGGTTTTCGCCGAAAACCTGCGCCAGCTCCTGTTGGCGGCTCCTTTAGGACAGAAACGCGTGATGGCGGTTGACCCGGGTTTTGCCAATGGTTGCAAGACTTGCTGTCTCGATGCGCAGGGCAATCTGATTCATCATGAAATTGTTTATCCTCATCCTCCCCGCAACAGGAAGAGCGAGGCTACGGCTGCCATCCAGCGCATGGTAAAGATGTATCAGGTGGAGGCGATGGCTGTAGGTAACGGTACGGCAAGCCGCGAAACCAGCGACTGGCTGCATAGCATCGATTTCGTTCATCCGGTAGATATCTATGTGGTGAGCGAGGATGGCGCTTCTATCTATTCGGCTTCGAAGATTGCAAGAGATGAGTTCCCGGATGAGGATGTTACCGTGCGTGGTGCTGTGAGCATCGGACGAAGACTGATGGATCCGCTTGCTGAATTGGTGAAGATTGATCCGAAGAGCATCGGTGTGGGACAGTATCAGCATGATGTGGACCAGACTCAGCTGAAGAAGAGTCTGGATACGGTGGTGATGAGTTGCGTGAACTCAGTGGGTGTCAACCTGAATACCGCATCGCAGCATCTGCTGACCTATGTGAGCGGTTTGGGACCTACGCTTGCCAAGAATATCGTGGAATATCGCCGCGAGAATGGAGCCTTCGCTTCCCGTGCCCAGTTGAAGAAGGTGCCACGTCTGGGGCCTTCGGCCTTTGAGCAGTGTGCCGGCTTCCTCCGCATTCCAGGCGCTAAGAATCCTTTGGATAACAGTGCCGTTCATCCAGAGCGCTATGCGCTGGTAGAGCAGATGGCGAAAGATCAGGGCGTAACGGTGAAGCAGCTGGTAGAAGACAAGGCGCTGCAGAAGAAGATTGATATCAGAAAATATGTGAGTGCTGAGGTGGGTATGCCTACTTTGACCGATATCATGGCTGAGCTTGACAAGCCGGGCTTGGATCCTCGTGGTGAGGTAGAGAAGTTTGAGTTTGATGCCAGCATTAAGGAGATAGAGGATTTGCAGGTGGGCATGGTTGTGCCGGGCATTGTTACCAACATTACCAAGTTTGGTGCCTTTGTAGATATAGGTGTCCACAACGATGGTCTGGTTCATGTATCCCAGATGTCAAACCGTTACATTCAGGATCCTTCTGAGGTGGTAAAGCTTCATGAGCATGTGATGGTGAGAGTGGCAGAAGTAGATTTGAAGCGCAAGCGCATCGCCCTGTCGATGAAGGGCGTGAAATAGAAAGGATATTCAGAATGAATCAGAATAATAATGGTGATGCTCTCTTGGCAGGGGGCATCACCAGAGATAGTATAGAGTCGGCATATTGCTTTATTCATCAGAAGCTCAGGGTTTTTGAATTTTCCACCAATCCTACGCAGCGTGATGATATAGAGTATGCCATCGCCCAGTATGTAGAGGGCATGAATCCGCAGCTCTATCTTCTTCTTTCGCAAGGCAGAACGGAATTTCTTCTAGACCATGTGAATTTTGAAAAAGATATGCGCGAGGCACAGGAAAAACTGGAAGGGATGATGTAGGTATCTCTCTGCTTGAGGAGAAGGATCTGACAAAAAGGTGTAAAAAGACAGGTAGTTATATTAAAAGAAAATGCTAAATAGTTATATATTAACTACTTAGCATTTTTTGTGCGCCTGATAGGACTCGAACCTACACGGCCTAAACCACTAGATCCTAAGTCTA
>CAVBFV010000012.1:0-25932 GCA_963594575.1 Lachnospiraceae bacterium
ACATATAGCTTACATGAGCGGCAGCTGTGTTACCATCACAAGTGATAAATTTTTTCTCTTTAGCCATTTTACTTTTAGATAAAATATTAAAAATGTTTTGTATTTAATTCATTCTTATTCTAACTTATTCTAATGTTGAGTGTTGAATGTTGAGTGTTGAGTTAGGCTTGCGCCCTTATGTGTCTTCATGCTGATGCCGTTAGGCAATTCAACATTCAACACTCCACATTCAACATTCCCTAATAAAGGAACCCCAGAAGCCACAACGGAATTCTGTTATCCTTACCTACCTCGGTATTGTATCGGGCGTAGATGATGTCGGGATTGTTGCGCACCTTGTTTGGAGATTGCGCATCGCAGATTCTGAACTTCTTTTCACCATCTACAATGAAGTAGTGGTCCTTGCCGGTCTGGTTCACCTTGTGGTCTTTCCAGAGCGAGTTGACGAAGAATGTCTCCATCACCTCCTGCTTGTCTATCTGGATAGGATAGATGGCGTACATCAGGTTGGAGTTGTGCATCATCACCTTGGATGGTTTCTTCGGAAACTCCTGCCCGGTAGGGTAAATCATGTTGATGAGTCGTGCATCAGCAAGATACTTGATGTAGTTCATCACCGTAGCTCGGCTGGTATTGATTTCTTCAGCGAGCTGGCTCACGTTTGGAGCCTTGGCTCCTTCTACAGCGAGCTGATAGAAGAGCCGCTTAATCTTGGTGAGATATTTCAGTTCTATTTGCTTGATGAGGAGGATGTCTACCTCGGTCATCATATTCATTGTCTTTAGTAGATTCTCTGTGAAGTTGCGGTTCTCCAGGAAGAATGGATAGAATCCATGGTGCAAGTAGTCCTGGAAGTATTTCATCGGGCTCACCTTTGGCAGAATCTGCTTGATGATGTGCTCGTGGTTGCGCAGGATTTCATCGAGTGTATATGGCTGAAAACTGTTGCCAGTCTGCTGATTGATAAACTCTCTGAAAGAGAAACCTCGCAGGTTGTAACTTTTCACGATTCCATTGAGTTCTGGATTCTCTTCCTTCAGTCGCATCACGCTGGAACCTGTGAACACGATTTTCAGCTCTGGGTAGAGGTCGTAGCACTTGCGCAGCTCCTTGCTCCAATCTGACTGCTTGAAGACCTGGTCGATGAGAAGGGTTCTGCCGCCATGACGGACAAAGTCGCCTGCAAAGTCTGCGATTCCTCTGCTTTGGAAATAGAAATTGTTCATATTCACATACAGGCACTTGCGGTCAGTAGGGCCAAAGTGCTCTTTGGCATATTGGAGAAGGAATGTAGACTTGCCTACACCGCGTGTTCCCTTAATGCCAATCATACGGTCGCTCCAGTCTATTTCGTCCATCAAGGTGCGTCTTACTGGTGCGTTCGTATGCTCTACGAGGTATGTATGTGTTCTGAAGAATGCTTCTTCCATGAGTTTATATCGTTTCTAATTGTTTTTACGATGCAAAGGTAATTAAATATTTCTAATTTGCAAACTCTAGATAGCAAAAAGTAACTTTTTTTTCATTATTTAGCACTTGTCTAAGTAAAAATGGGGATTTTCTGCCCTTTTTTGCGCTTTTCTTTATATCTTTGCACCATGAAGTTACATATTTTCAATCCAGAACATGATTTGGCTTTGGCTGCAAATCTGAAACAGTTCACCGCGCCTCATGCGGGTAGACAACTTAGAAGTGATCTTGCTTTCATTCCGGCTCTTTGGGCGGAAGAGGGTGACCTCGTACTTGTGGATGATATTGATTTTGCGAAGAACAGGGTGCGCCATTTTGGGGCTGAACTGAACAGCAAGGTTGAGTTCATCACCAAGCCTCAGCTGAAGCATCTGCTCAAGACTGAATTTCTGGACAGTGTTCATCCCTGGGGATGGAACCTGTCGCTGAAAGGTGAGTTGGAGCGTTTGGGAATACCGGAGATTATGTTGCCGACTGATGCTGTATTAAATAAGGTACGCGAGGTGAGCAGCAGACAATGGGCTGCCCTTCATCTGCAGCGAGGCGTGGAATATGTTACTGAGACGGCCCGTGTCAAAGAACTCATTCTCCAGCACGGCAAAGTTGTTGTCAAGGCTCCCTGGAGCAGTAGCGGGAGGGGAGTGAAATATGTAAGTGCTGAGGACTTCAGAACTGCCGGAGATTATCCTACCTTCGAAAGATGGGTGGCAAACATGATTTATCATCAGGGCGGCGTAACCGTAGAACCCCTATATAATAAGGTGAGAGATTTCGCCATGGAGTTTGAAATGAAAGATGGCAAGGCGCTCTATCGCGGTCTTTCGCTCTTCGATACGATCAAGAATGCCTATTCGGGCAATGTGCTCTGCTCTGAAGATGATAAGGTGGAAATGATGAAACCGCTTATTAGCGAGGCACAGCTTGCCGGAATCAGACAGCGCATCATCAAGGTAATGGAGCCGGCGCTGAAGGATATTTACAGTGGTCCGTTCGGCGTTGACATGATGATCTGCACGAAAGGGGAGAAGGATGAATTCTGCGAGGCTGTGCTGAATCAGGAAGGTGAGGACGTAAACAGAACCGGACTGGGCGTGGTTCCTTGCATCGAAATCAATCTGCGCAGAACGATGGGTCATGTGGCAATCGATCTCTACGAACATCTTGTAGCTAATTCGAGCGATGAGATGAAGACCAATAGGACGAACATCATGCGCGTGGAATATGATGGGAACAGATATCATCTCAGAATTAAGCCAGGCAGACCTTCGGAAGAGGCACCGCTGCATTGATTTTTTTTGTAAAGAACATAGATATTTTTTGTTAAGAAATAGTAAAATCGGCTTTTCCCGTGCAAGGATTAGCCGATTTTTCATTTTATCTTCAGAACTCACGATTCAGATTCCGATTCGGGAACTGCCTTTTAAAGAGGAACAGTCCCTATGGTTCAGGAGCGTAGAGTCATTAAAATGAACTAATAAATTAGAGAAATATGAACAAGAAAGTATTTAGTGCAGCTATTTTAGCTTCAGCTGCAATGGCAATGACTTCTTGCAGCACTAGCAAGAATGCACAGAATGAGAACGTAACAAAGGTTGAGAAGATAACAGAGGCAGAGGCTGCCCGTCCGTCGGCAGATGAGGAAATGGACGAGAGTTATCTTATCCTCTCAGAGGCTCAGCAGAACATCGTGAAGAAGAATAATGATTTCGCTTTCAAACTCTATCAGCAGATTAGCGGCATGGATTCTGAGGTGGTTTCGCCAATGAGCATCGCCTATCTGATGGGAATACTTGCTAATGGTGCCGACGGAATGACTCAGCAGGAGATTCTGAAGGCAATCGGTTGCGAGGGCGTGAGCGTGAAGGAACTCAACGACTGTTATAAGGCGCTGATGCTTTCGGCTGGCAAGCTCGACAAGCAGACAACCGTAAATATTGCCAACTTTATCGCTATCAACAAGAATTTCACATTGAACAGCGATTTCGCTCACACCGTGGCCGATTCTTATCAGGCTGGCGTTGAGAGCATGGACTTTACCAATTCTAAATCTGCCACTCGCATTAATGACTGGTGCAAGAAGCAGACTAAAGGCATGATTCCTAGCATCATCGACCAGGTAGAGCCTGCAGCCGTTTCTTACCTTCTGAATGCTATTTATTTTAATGGAATCTGGCAGGAGAAGTTTGATGCGAAGAATACCCGCCTCGAGAACTTCAGCGGTTACACCCGCGATATTAAGAAGGTGAACATGATGCACCAGAACAAGAAGTTTGCCTATACTGAAAATGATATGTTGCAGGCTGTAGAGCTGCCATACGGAAATGGAAGTTATCAGATGACCGTTCTTCTTCCTAAGGCTGGCAAGAGCATCAGCGAGGTGATGAAGGAGATGGATGCTGATAAACTTCAGAAGTTGAATAATGACATGGACCGTTGCCAGGTAGATTTAAAATTCCCTAAGTTTACCTCTGAGATGGATTTGTCGCTCAACCAGATTATCAGTAAATTGGGAGCTTCAAGCATCTTCCAGCCAGGCACGGCAGATTTCAGCCGTTTTGCCAATGGCAGCTTCTACGTATCGAAGATGTTGCAGAAGGCAAAGATTGAGGTAAGCGAGCGTGGAACAAAGGCTGCTGCCGTAACAGCTGCTGTGATGCTGACCTCACTGAGTCCTAACGAGATGAAACGTGTAGAATTTCATGCCAACCGCCCATTCGTTTATTTCATTACAGAACGTAACAGTGGCGCCATTCTCTTCATGGGTCAGTTCCTGGGAGAATAATAACAGAGAATTTGCAGGTTCTTAAAACTGGAAAAGCGAAAGCCAAGTCCGTAATCCGGAATCTGGCTTTCGCTTTTTTCTATCTTGTTTTATTCGCTTGCTTGCTCCTGAAACTTTTCTATGAATTCCTCTTCTGTAATAATCGGAATATTGAGCTCATGGGCTTTCTTGTTCTTTGAACTCTGCGAAGCAGCATCGTTGTTAATCAGGAAGTTAGTGCTCTTGCTTACACTTCCCGTAACCTTGCCGCCCTGGCTTTCAATGTAAGCCTTCAGCTCGTTGCGGTTCTTGTAATGATGCACGTCTCCCGTTACGACGAAAGTCAGCCCCTGGCATTTGTTTCCCATTTCTACAGGCTCCTGTTCCTCGATAATCAGCTCGGACAGCAGATGCTGCACATGCTGGAAATGAATATCGTCCTTGAACCATGCGATAAACTTGGCACTCTTTTCAGGTCCAATACCATCGATGTTTGCAAACTCATCATCGAACATGCTCAGGCGTGCCGTTTCTATCAGTTCCTTCACCTTGTAACGGCTGAGCAGTTTTTTTGCCACATCGCCGCCGCAGAGCGGAATATTCAAGGCGTAGAGCAGATGGCGGCCGTCAGTATGGCGGCTTTTCTCTATACTCTCCAGAAGGTTGCTTACGCTCTTCTTTCCGAATCCCTCGAAACAGGAAATCTCGAACGCATAATTCTTCAGTTTGTAGAAATCAGCATATTCTTTGATAAAACCGTGATTGATGAATTTCCAGACAGTCTGTTCAGAGATTCCATCAATATTGATTCCTTCCTTGCTGACGAAACGGGCAAATTTCTTGAGCTGTTTGGCTGGGCAGGCTGCATTGGTGCAATGGAGCGTCTTGGTGCCACTCTCGCTCTCGCGCACTACGGCTGGCGCATGGCAGACCGGACATTCGTTTGGAATGACAAAACTCCCCACAATCTCTGTAATATTGATTACCTTCGGGATAATCTTATTGGCCTTGATGACCTGCAGTCTGGTTCCCTTGTCGCCAATGCCCAGACGCTCGCATTCGCTTACATTGCAGAGCGAGGCACGCTGCACGGTGGTTCCTTCAAGTTCTACCGGTTTGAAAACTGCTACAGGCGTGATGGTGCTGGCTGCGCACGACCATTCGATGTGGTCGAGTTCTGTCTCTGCATGTTCATCTTGCCATTTAAAGGCAAATCCTGCCCTCGTAGCGTGGTGGCCTGTAACCGACCCGGTAGCTGCATAAACCGTATCATCGTAGCAAATCACCAATCCGTCTACCGGGAAAGGATTCTTCTTACTTGTTACCTTCTCCGTAAACTTATCTATTTCCTGCTGGATATTATCTGTGGTAGGGTGGTCAATACGCTCACGTTCTACAGGATTCATTCCCAGGTCTTTCAGCATCTGCATGCGTTCGCCCCATGAGGTAAGTTCCCGCTCAGTATAAACCAGGGTGAACGGAATCCACTGGATGTGGCGCTGCTTCACCTCATCAATATCCTTCAGCGTGAGTGAGCCGGAAGCGAGGTTTCGCGGATTGGCGTAATCGCCTTCGCTTTCGATGATGAACTGTTCGAAATCGGCATAGGAAATCACGGCTTCTCCTCTTACTACAAGATGTCCTTTCTCCGAAATCGTAGCAGGAATGCCTGAAATGGCTGGAGCCAAGTGGGTAATGTTGGTGCCGATGTGTCCGTTACCGCGGGTAACGATTTTGGTGAGTTTTCCGCCGTCATAGGTTACTACGAGGGTCAGTCCGTCCAGTTTCCATGAAATCCAGATAGGGCGGTCTTCTGCCCATTTTACAAGATCACTTACCTGTTTGGTCTTTGCCAGAGAGAGGGCGGCAAATTCATGCTCCTCTTTCTTTCCTACGATAGAATCTTCTGACACGCGATTAGTAGGGGAGTCAGGCAGAATTTCGCCTGTTTCCTCTTCCAATCTCTTGAGCTGGTCGAAAAGGGCGTCCCACTCATAGTCGGTCATGAGTTCGCCTTTTCCGTTATAATAACTATCCGAAGCTTGGTTGAGTCTTTCAACCAAGCTCTTCATCTGCAATAGTTTCTCTTCCATAATGAATGTTTGAGGATGTTAATCAAATGTTGTGTTTTTCGATGGCCAGAAATTATTCTGCAGGTTCCATGGCTATGGAGAGTTTTTCAAAGGCGAAACGCTGACCTCTGTTTCCTCCATAGTTTACTCGTCCGCAGATGCAGAAACCCATCGAAGACAGAAGGTTGATCATCGGCGTATTGTCAAAGTTGGTGTCAACCTTGATGCTAGGTATTTTTTCTACCTCGCACATGCTGTTCACCTTACTGATGAAAATACGCGCTAAACCTTCACGCTGGAAACTAGGCAACGTAGCAAAGCGATGTATTACATAATAATCGCCATCGGTAATCCAGTTGCCTACTAATTTCTTATATTTGGGTTCACCATTCAATATGACTGCTCCATAGACAACCACCTCTTCGTTTACAGTTAGAACGAAGGCGTTGCCATTTTCTATGTCTTTTCTGATGTCTTTTTCTGATGGATATTCCTCAGTCCATTGGTGACGTCCCGATTCTATCATACTTTGGCGAGCCTGGTCGATGACTTTCCAGCAAGCAGCAAAGTCCTTAATATACGCCTGTCTGAAGTTTGTCTTCATATTAATTACGCTTTTATTATTCGGGTGCAAAATTAACAAAAAAAAACGAATTAAACTAAAAAACGGAGGAAAAACTTCACTTTTTTGTGCGTTTTCCTCCGTTTTTCTTGTTCTCTGCTCATTTTGAGCTGTTTTTCCATTGCTTTTTGCTAAGAAGCCAGGTGAATAAGATTCTACGCCAAGCACTTGTCGAGCTCAGCAATGATAGCATCTTTCTGTTCCTTGATATGCTGACCGATGAATACGATTTTTATCATGCGGTCGCCCAATTCCTGATCCCATTCCTTCTGCAGCTGTGGGTTATTCATCAAGACCTGGGCGAGTTCGTCTTTCGGCATGGTAGCCAGCCATTGGCCAGCCTGCTTTACAGTCTTCTGCTTGCCAGCCTGTTCGAACACGTAGCACATGTCTCGTTCATCATCGAAATAGCAGATTCCCTTGGCGCGTACCACGTCTCTAGGCCATTTTCTTGCTACGAAATCATCGAAGAGTCCCAAGTCGAAAGGTTTGCGGCGGTAGTAAACGAATGTGCCGATTCCGTATTCCTCAACTTCTCCGCCTTCATGATCATGGTCATGATCGTGGTGATGATGGTGGTGATGATGCTCATGTTCATCGTGGTCGTGGTCATGTTCATCGTGGTCATGATGATGATGCTCATGCTCTTCATCCTCGTCATGGTCGTGATGATGATGATGTTCATGTTCTTCTTCTTCATCATCATCTTCTTCATGCTCTCCATTTCTTTCAGATTCAATCTCCTGAATCCAACCGGCTGAAGTGGCTACGGTTTCCCAATCAAACTTCTTGGTGTTGACAATCAGATTCAAGTCAACGTCACCATAGTTACATTCAAAGATTTCTGCCTTAGGCTGGATGGCACGGATAATCTGCTTCAGGTGCTCCAGTTCCTTAGGTTCAACCTCAGCAGCTTTGTTCAGGAGGATGATGTTGCAGAACTCAATCTGCTGGATGACGAGCGAAGCCAGATCTTCTTCATCAATATTCTTCTTCATCAGGTCGCTGCCGTTGGAGAATTCATCCTTCATGCGCAAAGCATCTACTACGGTAACGATGCTGTCAAGACGCAGAATGCCATTCTCGATGTACTGAGGACCGAGGGATGGGATAGAGCAGATGGTCTGGGCAATAGGAGCCGGCTCGCAGATTCCGGAAGCCTCGATGACAATGTAATCGAAACGCTTCATGTCTACGATTTCCTTGAGCTGTTCTACCAGGTCCATCTTCAATGTGCAGCAGATGCAACCATTCTGGAGAGAAACGAGCGAATCATCTTTCTGACCTACCACGCCACCTTTTTCTATCAGGGCTGCATCAATATTGACTTCACCAATATCGTTGACGATGACGGCAAACTTAATACCTTTTTCGTTAGCTAAAATCTTGTTGAGAAGGGTTGTCTTTCCACTACCCAGGTAGCCTGTCAAAAGCAATACAGGCACTTCCTTCTTTGTGTTCATATTAAAATATTTTAATGTTATACTTCTTAAATCCTGCCTGCTGATAACGCTGCTTTCTCTGACAGCTGTCATCTGGCAGTCTGACGGTTTTGCGAAACTGCAAAGATTGTGCCACACCTTATTTTTTTGCTATCTTTTTTTTCATACACCCCTTTTTGTCAGTTATCTTGTGTTATTTTTAGGTTATATTTCATGTTTTTCTCATTTTTCTTTGGTGGTTTCGTCAAGAAATAGTATATTTGCAGAGAAAAATGTTTCAAACAGCACATAAACTTAATGAATAAACATATTTAATATACGTAAGTTAAGATGAAAAAGTTTAAGTTTTTAGTTCTGACGGTTGTGGCAGCCCTTGCGTTGTCATCTTGCGGCACTACACAGACGGTGCCTCTGACCGGTCGCACTCATCGCATCTCAGTATCTGATGAGCAGGTTCTCAGTCTGTCTAATCAGGAATACACAAAGTACATGGCTTCTGCCAAGAAGTCGACCAATGCAACCAATACAGCAATGGTTCAGCGGGTGGGAAAGAGACTCGCCAATGCTGTTGAACTCTATTTGAAGCAGAACGGATTTGAAGCCGACGTGAAGAATTATTCATGGGAATTCAATCTGGTACAAGATAAGTCTGCCAATGCATTCTGTATGCCTGGCGGTAAAATCGTGGTTTATGAAGGACTTTTGCCTTATACTCAGAATGAAACCGGTTTGGCAATCGTTTTGGGTCACGAAATAGCTCATGCTGTGGCTAAGCATAGTGCCGAGCAGCTCACCAAGCAGCAGAACCAGCAAACAGGTACAAGTATTTTGGGAACAGTATTGAACCAGACCGTAGGTAATGGTGTTGGAAATGTGGCAAGTGCAGTTGCCGGACAGTACTTCTCATTCCGCAATCTGAAGTATTCCCGTGATAATGAAACCGAGGCTGATTACATGGGTCTTATCTTCGCAGCCATGGCAGGTTACGATCCTCAGCAGGCCATTCCTTTCTGGCAGAGAATGTCGCAGGGCTCAAGCAGCAATCAGAGTGATATTTTCAGCGATCATCCTTCAGACGCTAAGCGTATTGCTGCCTTGCAGAAGGAAATGCCTACTGCGCTGAAGTATTATAAACCTCAGACTACTTATAAGGTAGGTTCTACGGGCAAGACTTCTACGGCCAAGAAGAAGACTAGTAGCAAGAAGACTACAACCCGCAGAAGATAAGGAATCTTTTTCGGATTTTTCCCGAATCAGTAGAAATTGAATCATCTTCTCTTTCGGGTTTTCCGAATCGGTAAAATCAAACTAAAATTGTTAAGTATGGAGTATTTATCTCATAACCTTTGGCTGGTATGGACATCGGTGATGTTCATCTGCCTCATCTTAGAGTTGTCTTCGGGCGACTTCTATGTAACGTGTTTTGCCATAGGTGCGCTCATCAGCATTCCTGTGGCATTGGTAGAAGCACCTTTCTGGGTGCAGGTAGTGGTTTGGGCTATCTGCTCTATGCTTAGCATCTGGTTGGTTCGTCCGCATCTGCTGAAATCGCTGCACAAGGGTGGGGAAGACCGCCGCAGTAACGCCGATGCACTGGCAGGACAGATAGGGGAAGTGACCGAGATGATTCCTGCCGGAGGATACGGTAGAGTGAAGCTGGATGGAGATGATTGGAAAGCAGAAGCTCCGCATCTTGCCGAACCGCTTGCTGTAGGCGATAAGGTTCGAATCTTAGGCCACGAATCTATCATCCTCAAGGTAGAAAAAATCTAGGTAGGAAAAGTTTAGAGTCAACATTATTCACTTAATCGTATAAACATCATGAACATAGGAATTTACGTGCTGATTGCTCTAGTAGCACTTGCACTCGTTGTGGTTAAGAAAACCATCGTTATCATCCCTCAGAGTGAGACGAAAATCATAGAGCGTCTCGGTAGATATTATGCCACGCTCAAACCGGGTATTAATATCATCATTCCTTTCATTGACCATGCTAAGGATATTGTGGCGATGAGAAACGGAAGATACGTTTATACTAACAGCATTGACCTTCGTGAACAGGTTTATGATTTCGACCGTCAGAACGTAATTACTAAGGATAATATCCAGATGCAGATTAATGCGCTGCTCTATTTTCAGATTGTCGACCCATTCAAGAGTGTGTATGAAATCAACAATCTGCCAAACGCAATAGAGAAACTGACCCAAACCACCTTGCGTAATATAATAGGTGAGATGGAACTTGACCAGACGCTTACTTCACGCGATACGATCAACACCAAACTGCGTGCGGTTCTGGATGATGCAACCAATAAGTGGGGAATCAAGGTTAACCGAGTAGAGTTGCAGGATATTACACCTCCTGAGAGTGTGCTCCAGGCGATGGAAAAGCAGATGCAGGCTGAACGCAACAAGCGAGCTACCATCCTGACTTCTGAAGGTGAGAAGGAAAAGCAGCGTCTGCTCTCAGAAGGTGAGAAGGCTGCCATCGTGAACAAGGCTGAGGCTGCCAAACAGCAGGCTATTCTGAATGCAGAAGGTGAGGCTACTGCCCGCATCCGTAAGGCTGAGGCCGAGGCGATTGCCATTCAGAAAATTACGGAAGCTGTAGGGCAGAGTACGAATCCTGCCAACTATCTCCTGGCTCAGAAATACATCAGCATGATGCAGGAAGTGGCTCAGGGTAAGGACAATAAGGTGGTTTATCTGCCATACGAGGCAACCAATCTTTTGGGCTCTATCGGAGGAATCAAAGACCTTTTCAAGGGATAAAGTACTTTGGCTCAAAGGGATAAAGTCCTCTGAACATCTGTAATCTGTAATTTCATTAAACACATAAAACAGGATAAAATGAAGAAAATCTGTATCGTTGCAGGCGCAAGACCTAACTTTATCAAGGTGGCGCCCGTAATTAGAGCTATTCGTAATGCTCAGGAAGCTGGTAACGAAATCAGCTATCAGTTGGTTTACACAGGAAAAGAGGATGATCCTACATTGGAATCTTCTCTTTTCGACGACTTAGGTATTCAGAAACCGGATGCTTATCTCGGTGTAGACTGTCCAAACATGAACGAACTTACCGGACAGGTGATGGGCCAGTTTGAGCGCTATCTGCAGCAGAATGCTACCGACGTTGTCATAGTGGTTGATGATCTGGCTTCAACCATGGCTGTGGCTATTGTTACCAAGAAGCAGGGTGTGCAGCTTGCTCATATTGCAGCAGGAACCCGCAGCTTTGACATTACCATGCCAAAGGAAATCAACCGTCTGGTCATTGATGGCTTGTCAGATATTCTCTTTACCGCAGGCATTTCAAACAACAGCATAGCCAACAAGGAAGGTGCAGAATTGTCTAAGGTTTATATGGTAGGAAATGTACTTATCGACAACATCCGTTTCCTTCAGTCTAAAATGCAACGTCCTGAAGTCATGGACGAGTATCATCTGAAAGAAGGCGAATATATGGTTCTGACCTTGAACCGCAAGGCCATCGTCAATAACATTGATGAGATGAAATCACTCATTTCTGTCATAGATGAAGAGGCGCGCCAGGCTGGAGTGAAGGTAATTGCTCCGCTTCGAGGTAAAGCCTTGGGCTTCGTGCTCGCATTCAAGGCTTATCAGGAAGAGAGTAATCATCAGAGTGGAATCCAGGTGGTTCAGCCGCTCGATTATCTGTCGTTTGCTTATCTTACAGCTCACGCCAAAGGTGTGATTACCGATTCGGGTAATGTGGCTGAAGAAGCTACCTTCAATGGGGTTCCTTGCATTACACTCAACAGCTATACTGAGCATATTGAAACCGTAAAGGTAGGTACAAACGAACTGGTTGCTGAAGATCCGGAGTTACTGAAGCAATCTATGCAGAAACTTCTGAAGGGTGAATGGAAGAAAGCGGGCATTCCTGACAGATGGGATGGCCGCTCAGCAGAAAGAATAGTCCAGATTCTCGCTGAATAGAATCTAAACTCATAGGTGAAATCTCATGGAGAGAGATAATTCTATGTAAACTGATTCTTTTCAGAATAAACTTAGAGGTTCACTTCAATATCGTTATATTGAAAAGTGAACCTCTTTCTTTTTATGCTTTGTCTTTTTCTTAAGCCAAAGCTACCTTTTATCTTTTTCTTAACTTAAAACCATCCTTTTCCTTAATCCTTTTCAGGCGCCTTTGGCACAGGATAGTCGTATTGCTTGAAATAGGACGGCGTCTTATTATCATACCATACTCCTTCTACGTTTAAGCCGATAGAGAAAGTCTTTTTGGAATTAGTGTATCTTACACCGGCTCCTAAAACGTTGGCGCCAGGTACTCCCATTCCGTAGCCACCCGGCATGATTCCTCTTCCCATACCCCAAGGATACATTCCGTAGCCCCAAGGTGAATAGCCGTATGGACCATAGCCATAACCGCCATAACGGCCGTAGAGAGAATTGTAATTGTTGGCTACACTAAGCTGACCGTAAACGTAAGCCTCCCAATGCTCATTAAACTGGTAGCCCAGAATGCCGTAGACTCCGCCGTCATGATAACTGTCTCCACCATAATTTACGTTGTTGATATAAGTGCCCAGAGCCAACCAAAGTTTGTTGTCTTTGGTGAGTGGCGTTAGGTAGGTTGCATCGATGGTCTGGGTGAAACCGCCTCTGTGAGGCACATTCTTGCCGAATGTGGCAAAGGCAGAAAGATCTACCGAGAGATTCAATCCCTTGTGCAGCCCCCAGCCATAGCCCAACGGATAACTCAAGCTGTTGGTAAGGTTGGAGATGGGATTATTATAATAGGTGCTGTCTAGCGAAGCATCACCCAGCAATCCGTTTTTGCCGAGAGTTTCTTTCTTATCTGATAGTCGGGCAGGAGTCATATATGCATTCTTCACCGGTTTCCCCTGATAAATCATAGGTTTTCCTGCCTGGTAAACCGTATCGCCAGGCAGCAACCATTCTTCGCGCGGACTGTCCGGACTGTGCAATGGTCCGAAGCTTACCTGTTGCTGTGCACTTGCTTCTGTAGTGAGGAAAGTGCAAAAAGCGATGATAATATATATTTTTTTCTTCATAATTGATTGCATTTTCTGTCTTCTGCTGCAAAGATATGAAGAATGTATGAAACAAAGTAACTTTTCCCGCATAAAAAATCAATTTTTTAGAATAAAATCATTATCTTTGCATCCGATAACATAAATAGATGTAAAATTATACAAAAATATGAAGAAGATTATCAGATTATTGACACTCGCTCTTCTTTCGGTGCCTGTTACGACATTCGCTCAGAGTGAAGGCAATCAGAACACATCAGAACCAGCCGGAAAAGTTGTGGCGTCTAAGCCCGATTCTCTGCTTGACTGGGAAACACCGCACGATCCAACCTGCCCTCAGGTGTTGCTGGAAACATCGATGGGCAACATTCTCGTGGCTCTCTACAACGATACTCCCAAGCATCGGGATAATTTCCTGAAACTTGTCAATTCGGGCTATTATGACGGTTGCATCTTTCAGCGTGTCATCAAGAATTTCATGATTCAGGGTGGCGATTATTCATGCAGAAAGGTGAACATGGAAAAGCCGCAGAAGTTTGATGTAAACTATACGGTTCCGGCAGAAATCATCTATCCTAAATATTATCATAAGCGCGGACAGCTCTGTGCTGCTCGCGAAGGAGATGATGAAAATCCGACGAAAGCTTCGGCGTCTACTGATTTCTACATCACCTGGGGCAGAAATTTTTCTCCACGGCAGATGGAATATTATGTAGAAAAACTGAAACGGGAAGGCAAGTATTACGCCATTCCTTCTGAACAGTTGCAGAAGGGCTACATCAAGCATGGTGGTGTTCCTCACCTTGACAACGGCTACACTGTATTCGGAGAGGTGCTTGAAGGCATGGATGTGGTTGATAAGATTCAGAATGTGGCTACCGATAAGGCGAACAACGACAGACCTCTCACGGATGTCATCATCCTGAAAGCCAAGCAGATGAAGTTACTTTCGGATGGCAAACTGATGAAATAAGTAACTGAGCCCATTAAAAAGGGAAAAATCGATAAGTAAAAATATTAAATACGAGAGAAAAATTATGAAATCATTAAAGGAATTGTATCGAGTAGGTAAGGGACCTTCGAGCAGTCATACGATGGGTCCCCAGCGTGCAGCCAAGCTTTTCCTGGAGCGTTGCCCTAACGCTTCTTATTACGAAGTAACCCTCTATGGAAGTCTGGCAGCTACGGGTAAAGGTCACATGACTGATGTGGCAATAGAAGAAGTGCTCAGACCTCATAAAACCGTAAACATCATCTGGCAGCCACAGACTTTCCTGCCTTATCATCCCAACGGAATGAAATTTGTGGGCAAGGATCTGAACGGCGATATTATTGATGAATGGACCGTTTACAGTATTGGTGGTGGAGCCATATCAGATGGTACTGCCGGCAACGAAGAACTGGGCGCCAAGGATGTTTATGATCTGAACAAGCTCGCCGACATCAAGCAATGGTGCTATGATAACGGACGTTCATTCTGGGAGTATGTTGAGAAATGCGAATCGGATGATATCTGGGATTATCTCGACATGGTTTGGCAAACGATGAAGCAGAGCATCAGGAATGGTTTGGACCATGAAGGTGTTTTGCCTGGTCCGCTGAAGCTACAGCGTAAGGCTGCCACCTATTATATAAAGGCGAAGGGTTACCGTGCTTCCCTGCAGAGCCGCGGCTTGGTTTATGCTTATGCGCTGGCAGTGAGCGAAGAGAATGCTTCGGGTGGCACCATCGTTACAGCTCCTACCTGTGGCGCCTGTGGTGTATTGCCAGCTGTACTCTACCACATGTTTACTTCTCATGATATGAGTGAGCAGCGCATCTTGAGAGCCTTGGCTACAGCCGGATTGGTGGGCAACATCGTTAAGCAGAATGCTTCTATCAGTGGTGCTGATGTAGGTTGCCAGGGCGAGGTAGGTGTTGCCTGCGCCATGGCTTCGGCTGCAGCCTGTCAGCTTTTCGGAGGCAGTCCGGCTCAGGTAGAATATGCTGCCGAAATGGGATTGGAGCATCATCTCGGAATGACCTGCGACCCGGTTTGCGGACTGGTTCAGATTCCTTGCATCGAGCGAAATGCCTTTGCTGCCGCCCGAGCTTTGGATGCAGACCTCTACGCTTCCTTCTCAGATGGCCATCATACCGTATCTTTTGACCGTGTAGTTGAAGTAATGCGACAGACGGGGCATGACCTACCTTCGCTTTACAAGGAAACAAGCGAAGGCGGTTTGGCAAAGGGATTCCCAAGAGACATTTAACCATGAGATTCAGTTTCCGAAAGTGAACTCTACACGCCCTGTAAGAGCAAAAAGCTTTGATTATACCTTGATGCAACGAAGCTTTTGCCTTTGCAGGGCGTGATGTATTTGGGGCTTTCAGACCTTTCTTATATTTTGGCACGCTATTTGTAAGCCCCCTTGCCAAACAATAATAAAGTAAATACGAATAAAAACATTTTATATTATGGCACAGAAAGGTAATATTGGTGTAACGACAGAGAACATTTTCCCTGTCATCAAGAAATTCTTATATTCAGATCACGACATCTTCCTCCGTGAGATGGTTTCAAACGCCGTAGATGCTACACAGAAGTTGAAGACTCTTGCAGCTCAGGGCGATTTCAAGGGTGAGATAGGCGACACAACCGTTCGTGTCTCTCTCGATGAGAAGGCTGGAACCTTGACTATCAGCGACCATGGTATAGGTATGACTGAGGAGGAAATCGATAAATATATCAACCAGATTGCATTCTCAGGCGTAACTGACTTCCTCGACAAGTATAAGGAGAATGCCAACGCCATCATCGGCCACTTCGGTCTCGGCTTCTATTCTTCTTTCATGGTAGCCAGCAAGGTAGAAATCATTACCAAGAGCTACAAAGAGGGAAGCAAGGCTGTAAAGTGGAGCTGCGATGGTTCACCTGCTTTCGAAATCGAAGATGCTGACAAGGCTGAGCGTGGTTCAGACATCATCCTCCATATTGCTGATGATTGCAAGGAATTCCTGCAGAAGAGCAAGATTGAGGAACTTCTGAACAAGTACTGCAAGTTTATGGCAGTGCCTGTAGCCTTCGGCAAGAAGACCGAGTGGAAGGACGGAAAGAATGTGGAGACTGATGAGGATAACATTATTAATAATGTGGAGCCTCTCTGGACCAAGACTCCTAGCACCTTGAAGGATGAGGACTACAAGAAGTTCTATCACACCCTTTATCCGATGCAGGACGACCCGTTGTTCTGGATTCATCTGAATGTAGACTTCCCATTCAATCTCACGGGTATTCTCTACTTCCCACGCATCAAGAGCAGCATCGACATGCAGCGCAACAAGATTCAGCTCTATTGCAACCAGGTGTTCGTAACCGACCAGGTAGAAGGCATTGTACCAGAATTCCTCACATTGCTTCATGGTGTAATCGATTCACCGGACATTCCGCTGAACGTAAGCCGCAGCTATCTGCAGAGCGACAGCAACGTGAAGAAGATTTCTACCTACATCACCAAGAAGGTAGCCGATCGTTTGAACTCTATCTTCAAGGAGAACCGCAAGGAGTTTGAAGAGAAATGGGATGATCTCAAGATCTTCATCAACTACGGAATGCTCTCTCAGGAAGATTTCTACGAACGCGCAAAGGACTTCGCACTTCTGAAAGATGTCGAGGGCAAGTACTTTACTTTCGAGGAGTACAAGACGCTGATTAAGGACAACCAGACCGATAAGGACGGCAACCTGGTTTATCTCTATGCCAACAATAAGGAAGAGCAGTATTCTTACATCGAAGCAGCCAAGCAGAAGGGCTATTCTGTACTCCTGATGGAAGGTCAGCTCGATACGCCGATGGTAAACATGCTGGAGCAGAAGTTGGAGAAGAGCCGCTTTACACGTGTTGACGCCGACATTATCGACCGCCTCATCGTGAAGGAAGATGCTAAGAAGACCGATTTGAGCAAAGAGCAGTCTGACAACTTGACAGAAGTATTCCGCTCTCAGATGCCTCAACTCGACAAGACAGAATTCTTTGTTGAGATTCAGGCTTTGGGCGAACAGAACCAGCCAGTGCTCATCACTCAGAACGAGTACATGCGCCGTATGAAGGCGATGAGCCAGTTCCAGGCAGGCATGAACTTCTACGGTCAGATGCCAGACAGCTACAACATCGTACTGAACTCAGACCATGCTCTGGTAAAGAAGGTATTGGAAGATGCTGAGGCCAACACTGCTGAAACATTGAAACCAATCCTTGCAGAAATCAAGGGTCGGGAAGCTCGCCTTGCCGTACTCCATCAGGAGCAGAACAAGAAAAAGCCTGAAGAGATTACCCAGCAGGAGAAGGATGATGTTCACAACACAGAGAAGGCTATCAGCGATGAGAAGGCTAAGCGCAACGAAATCATCTCGGGCTATGCTAAGAACAACAACATTGTTCACCAGCTCATCGACCTCGCCCTGCTTCAGAACGGTATGTTGAAGGGTGCTTCGCTCGACGCATTCCTCAAGAGAAGCGTTGACATGATTAAGTAATCCAATCTGTAAAAGGTTTGAATTAAGAAATAAAACTTTGCGAGGCGTAACATTTCATGTTACAAATTGTTTCTATCATATGTGCTAAATGTTTCAAAACGAACATTTAGCACATTTTTTTTCGCTTTCCTTTGGTGGCTTTCCTTTTTTTTATTACCTTTGCAATATCGATAAACGAAAAACATGATTAAAACAATCGCCATCATGGAACAAACAAATTTAAATTACAGCATTATTGCTGATTATTACTCTGAACACTACAACGAGCTGAAGTTGTATGTCATGTCTCGTTCGCTTCCGGCAGACGAGGCTGAAGACATCGTGCAGAATACTTTTGTGCGATTACTTCGAGGCGATAAGATGATTACGCCTGTTACTTTACCTTGTTTTGTATACACCATTGCCAAGAATCTGATTATCGATTATTACCGTCGCAAGCATAAGATTGAGGAGTATGAACACTTCCTGGGAGCTAGCGACTGGATGGGAAGATATGATGTTGATGGCGAATCTGTTTTCTCTGCCCAGCAGACCAACGAGATTCTGGAGCGTGGCATTGCCCGGCTCACGGAGAAGAGAAGCAAGGTTTACCGCCTGAATCTCTTCGAAGGAATGCAGGTGAGCGAGATTGCACAAAGTCTGAACCTCGGATATAAAGCGGCTGAGAATCGTCTGACTCTGGCTAGAAAAGAAATAAGAGATTATATGAAAAAAGAGTTGGCTAGTTAAAATGCTAGTCAACTCTTTCTGTTTATTCTTACTGCCTTGCTGAAAGGCAATTCTTAACTGTTTTTTTTAGTTTTCCTTAAACCCGATTACTCTTGTCAAACCTTTATCAAGATAAAAGGTTTGGGTTACTTCCTGCTTCTCGCCCTGATGGTTGGTCAGCTTGTATGTAGCCCTTAAATATAATAAGGTGTCGGGATAAGCTGCATCCTTATAATCAATATTCTGCTTGACGTAAGGCAGTTTGCTGACATTTTGTCGCATCACCTTCATCTGGTTGAAACTGATCATGGCGGTAGGAGTGAGGCGGGAGAACCGCTCATAGCTGCAGTCCTGATCAACGAGGTTTTTATCAAGAAAATCCTTGACCAGAGATTGAGCCTTGTGCTGATCGCCACACGAGGTGAACATCAGCACAAGTCCTGAAACCATGACAAACATCATTTTCTTTATCATAGACATCTTCTTTTTTATTAAGCCGCGCTGCTTTTATTAAGCTCGTTGTTTTATTTAGCACGCTCGCTTATTTAGCCACGCTGCGGAGAATCTCCAGCAAGTGATCCCAAACCATTTCTACAGTAGGAATGAGAAGAGCCTCGTCTGGGGTGTGAACATTGCGAAGGGTAGGACCGAAGCTTACCATGTCGAGCTCAGGATAGCGCTCAGAGAAGAGACCGCACTCCAAACCGGCATGAATGCCCTTTACCAATGGCTTCTTGCCGAAGAGCTTTTCATAAGCCTTCACAGCCAGGTCGGTAAGTTCGCTGTTGGCGCGCATCTTCCAGGCAGGATACTTGTCGCCTACAGTTACCTCGGCACCAGCCAGGAGGAAGGCTGCCTTTACAGTGTTGGTCATGTTTGCCAGATTGCTCATCACGTTGCTTCGCTGGGAAGCTACGATGTTGATGCTGTTTTCATCGGTCATCACGCTTGCCACATTGCTTGAGGTTTCTACCATCCAGGCAATCGCCTCATCCTGACAGGTAGTAAGCGGACCGTTGTCTACAGCCTGGAGAGCCATTACGAACTTGTCAGCTACAGCTTTCTCGATGACAGGTGCAGCATCGGTGCTGCTCATATTGAACTGCATAGCCTGTTCGGTTACGTGGAATTCATCTTCTACTTCTGATGCAAAGATGTTCCAGTCGGCACGAACCTGTTCCTTATCAGCATTCTTGACGGCGAAAACAATCTTTCCGTCGCGAGGAATCGCATTGTGCATTTTGCCGCTGTTGAAGCTTACGAGGCGCAGACTTCCATCCAGTTTCTCATTTTCGAGGAAGAGGAAGCGGGCAAGAATCTTGATGGCATTGGCGCGCTTCTTGTTGATGTCATCGCCTGAGTGACCACCGTTGAGACCCTTCAGCGAAGCTTCCATGAAGAAATAACCCGCAGGAGCCTCTTCGCGTGAGAAGTGGAAAGTGGCATGGGTTGTCTGACCACCGGCGCAGGATACGAAGATTTCGCCCTCATCCTCAGAGTCAAGATTGATGAGCATCTTTCCGGTCATAAAGCCCGCCTTCATGCCGTGAGCACCGGTCAGTCCGGTTTCTTCATCACGTGTAAAGACGCACTCGATAGGACCATGCTCAATATCGTTGCTTGCCAGGATAGCCAGCTCGATGGCGCAGCCTATACCGTCGTCAGCACCCAATGTAGTGCCTTTTGCCTTAAGCCATTCTCCGTCTACGTAAGTCTGGATGGCGTCTTTGTGGAAATCGAAATCAACATCTACCAGTTTATCGCAAACCATGTCCATGTGGCTCTGCAGGATGATGGTTTCAGCATGCTCGTAGCCTGGAGTGGCTGCTTTGCGGATGAGCACATTACCGGTTTCATCTACCAGCGTTTCGAGCTGATGAGACTCACCGAAAGATTTCAAAAACTCAATCATGTTCTCCTCGTGCTTGGAAGGGCGAGGTATTTCGTTGATTTTTGCGAACTGCTCGAACACGAGAGCAGGCTTCAATTCACTTTTATTCATTTATTTTCTATTATTTTGTTTTGATAAAACATTTATTTCTGCTATTTTGTTTTGGTTATTCCCAAAAAAATAGTACCTTTGCACCCAAAAGTGCACTAAGGCACTGCAAAGGTAATAAAAATGATAAAATTAATGTTATTAAGCGTGTTAATAATTGCTATCTGCATGGCATTATTTTGCGTAAAGTTGATTTTTAAGAAGAATGGCAAGTTCTCTTCCCAGCATGTGCACGACAATCCGGGCTTGCGCAAGCAGGGCATTCATTGTGTGGTGGATCAGGACCGCGAGGCAAGGGAAGCCAACAAGGCTTATTAGAAAATAGTAATAATATAATATGATAGAAAAAATGAGAAAGAACATTTTGAGTTCAGTGGCAATTGCAGCTGTTGCTGCCCTGTCATTGGCATCATGCAACAAATCTCAGCCTCAGGTAGAGGCTAAGTCAGAGAGCAAGGCTCCTGCTGAATTGAAGATTGCTTATGTAGAGGTAGACTCTATCATGACTCAGTATACCTTTGCTAAGGAGTATTCTTCTATCTTGGAGAAGAAGGGTCAGAACATTCAGGCTACTATTGCGCAGAAGGGCCAGCAGCTTCAGGCTGCAGCAGCCAACTTCCAGCAGAAGATTCAGCAGAATGCTTACACCCGTGAGCAGGCTGAGGCTATTCAGGCTGGTTTGCAGAAGCAGAACAACGACCTGCAGGGCTTGCAGCAGCGCTTGAGCAACGAGTTTGCTGCTGAGCAGGAGAAGTACAACAAGGCGCTCCACGACAGCATTGCCAACTATCTTGCCCGCTACAACAAGGACAAGAAGTACAGCATCATCTTCTCTAAGAGCGGCGATAACCTGCTCTATGCAGACAAGGCTTACGATATTACAAAAGAGGTGATTTCCGGCTTGAACAAGGCTTACAAGGGTAAGCTGAAGAAAGAGGAAGCTGCTCCTGCTAAAAAGTAAGAGAAATGCTTCGTAAGGAAAGATACGATTTTATATTGAATCATTTCAGAAGTGCGCTGCCGAATGTAACTACCGAGTTGCAGTTCGGTAGCGCATTTCAGCTTTTGGTGGCTACCTTGCTTTCTGCTCAATGCACCGACAAACGCATCAACATGGTTACCCCCGCGCTCTTTGCCCGTTATCCTGATGCGCAGCACATGGCGCAGGCAAGCGAAGAGGATATTTATGAACTGATCAGTTCGGTGAGTTATCCGAATGCCAAGGCGAAGCATCTGGCTGAAATGTCTCGCCAGCTGGTTGAGATGTTCGGAGGTGAGGTGCCTGAGGCTGCTGATGATTTAGAGAAACTGGCTGGAGTGGGGCGCAAGACGGCAAATGTGATTCGTGCCGTATGGTTCGGTCATGCTACGATGGCGGTGGATACGCATGTTTATCGTGTGAGCCATCGCATGGGTTTGGTTCCTCGTACTGCTGATACGCCCCGAAAAGTAGAAGATTATCTGATGAAACACATTCCCGCAGAGGATATTCCGAATGCGCATCATTGGATTCTGCTGCATGGCAGATATATTTGCAAGAGTACGAAACCGCTCTGCGACAAATGCTTTTTTAATGAATATTGCCCAAAACTATTAAAGGACAGTAAGCTTTAGAAATAGTTAATAGTTTATAGTTTATAGCGGCTTCGCCGTATAGCAAACTAGCTTAAAGTAGAGGGAAGCTGATAAAAAATAATAGTTTATAGTAAATAAGAACTCTGCTTGTCGCAAGAAAGCCCTATTTACTATAAACTATTAACTATTAACTGATTCTGACTGTTTTATTCAAGAGATAATTATCCAGAATCACCATGGCTGCCATGGCTTCAACCACCGGAACGGCTCTTGGCAAAACGCAAGGGTCATGACGGCCGCGGGCAGTCAGCGTGGTGGCATTTCCTTCCAAATCTACCGTATTCTGCTCCATCAGCAGAGTAGCAACCGGCTTAAAGGCAACACGGAAATAGATGTCCTGACCATTGCTCAAACCGCCCTGTATTCCTCCGCTATGATTGCTTTTTGTCGTAATACGGGCAGCAACATCCTGATTCACGGCAGCATCTTCTGACGTCTCTGCAGCATCAGCCTTCGGGATAAAGACATCATTCTGCTCGCTTCCGCGGGCAGTAACTCCGGCAAATCCCTCGCCATATTCAAAACCCTTCACGGCGTTAATGCCAAGCATGGCAGCACCCAGTTGGGCATGAAGCTTGTCAAACTCAGGCTCGCCCAATCCTACCGGGCAACCCTTGATGACGCAAGTGATGATTCCACCAATCGTATCGCCGTCAGCCTTAACCTGGGCGATGAGATCTTCCATCTCCTTCGCCTTCTGCTGGTCAGGACAGCGCACCGGATTATCTTCTATGGTGTTGAGGTCATACAGATGATAATCTTTCTCCAGCGCAATACTGCCCACCTGAGAGGTATAGGCCGTGATGCTGATGCCCAACTGTCGCAAGGCAAGTTTAGCCAAGGCTCCGCCTACGCATCGGGCAATGGTGATGCGGGCTGAAGATCGGCCGCCGCCACGATGATCGCGTACGCCATACTTCTCGTGATAGGTGAAATCTGCGTGAGAAGGACGGAACAGACAGCGCATGTTCTCATAGTCCTGAGAATGCTGATTCTGATTGCGCACCTCAAAACCGATAGGGGTTCCTGTTGATTTGCCTTCGAACACACCACTCAGAAACTCTACCTTGTCAGCTTCCTTTCTGGCCGTAGTGATGTGGCTCTGTCCCGGGCGTCGGCGGTTCAGCTCGCTCTGGATAAAGTCCATGTCGATTTCTATGCCTGCAGGAAATCCGTCAATAACGCCTCCTACAGCTATTCCATGACTCTCTCCAAACGTAGTGAGAGTGAAAAGATTGCCAAATGTATTCCTCATTACCTTATATAATATAATACAAGTTCAGTTGATATGAAGGAGGGTGTGCCATAAGCCCATTACAGAGACTTATGATACACCCACTATCGTTTATTCTCTTGTTTGTTACTTGTTGCAGCCGCCTTCGCAACCACCTTCACAGTTGCCATCCTTGCAGTCGCCGCCGCAGTTGTCGCAGCCACCTGAGCAGCCGCCACCTTCGCCGCTGATCATCTGAGCCATCTTGGCAATCTCCTCAGCAGTAGCCTCGCGGCTCTCGAGAATCTGACCGCAGAAGTTGAGTTTCAAGCCAGCCAATGGGTGGTTCAGGTCGCAGGTTACCTTTGTATCGCTGATGTTCTTCACTACTGCGTTGAAGTGGTTGCCATCCTCGTTCTGCAATGGGATGATAGCGCCTACCTGTACGTGCTGTGCATCAAACTGGCCGTTGACGGTAAAAATCTGCTTGTCGAGCTCCAGTACGCGCTCATCATAGTGCTGTCCGTAAGCCTGCTCCGGGTCCAGCTGGAAGTCGAACTCTTCACCTTTAGCCAGGTCTACTACCTTCTCTTCGAAAGCTGGCAGAGTAACGCCCATGCCGCTGATGAAGATGAACGGGCGCTCGTCGGTAGTGCGCTCGATGAGCATCTCCTCGCCGTTGTCACCATTAGTTACATCATACAGTGCGTATGAAACTACAATAAACTTGTTCTTGTTGTTTGTTTCCATTTTTATCTTTATTTTTTATTATTTCTTTTTCTTTTCTGTATGCTTACGCTCTTTACCATCTCCATGCGCTCCAGATAGATAGGGCGCCATTTGTCGATGATGTCCTGCAGACTTTTGCTTTTCTGCGAGAGTTCAGCATATTCCTCGCCGTCGGTCAGATTCTCTTTCTTGAGGTCCAGCATTCGGGCGATGAGCTGTTTCTGATGTTCTTCAGCCGCCTTGAGCTGGCTGCCCAGTTTTTCGAGACTTTCCATAAAGGCGAGTGCCTTGTCTATATGATTTTCCTGTACCATTATGCTTGTTTTATAGGTTGAATCTTCTGCAAAGGTACAAATAATAATTGGTATAAACGAAGAAAACGGTTTTTTTTTTCGATGATATTACAAAATGATAGTAAAAATGTAATATCTCTAACGTTCTGACGCCTATTTCGACGTATTGTTGTTGATTTAAGTCAAGAAATAGGCGGAAAACCGAAAATATCCCAAGAAATGTTTGCGTACACCGAGGAAAGTTCGTATCTTTGCAGCGTCTTAAGGAAAAAGACTATAGGATAATGTTTAACAGAGCCGCCGTCTACGGATGTGTAAGGCTCACAAAGTAAAGAAAGGTAAAAAGATTATGAAGAAGATTATGGTATTAGCAGTAGCAATGTTCGCTATGGCAACAGCTACTTTCGCAGCAGAAGAGGAGACAAATGCAACAGCTGCTTACAACATGAACATTAAGATGTCTAGCTTGGCAGATGCTTTGAGCTTGAACATCGACCAGGTTGAGGCTGTAGCTGATGTACACAAGAACTTCACCGCAGATATGATGAACGCTGCAACAGCAACTGGTGAGGATCGTGCTGCAATGATTGACAAGGCAGTTTTGAAGGACCTCAAGTACATGCACGTTATCTTGAACAACAATCAGTATCGTAAGTACGTGATGCTTCTCAACACAACCCTTATCAACCGTGGTTTGAAGTAATCAGCTTTTTATAGATGTGAAAAATAAGAGAGAGATTTAAAATAAGAATCCCAGTCGAGGTTTTATCCTGACTGGGATTTTTTTTTGCCTTTAGGGTTTGTGCGCCCATGCTGTCTGCAGAATTTATTACTTTACGATTTCTTTTCCTGCTGCCTGCCAGCCAATAAAGCCGGAATCGAGTTCTATTACCTGATAGCCGTTCTTTGTCAATATAGCTGCGGCATTCTTGCTTCGCTTTCCGCTTCGGCAGTTCACGGCGATTGTCTTGCTCTTGGGAAGAGTGGCGGTGGCCTTCTGTTCGAAGTCTGATTTCAGTACGTCAATGTTGATTGCGCCACGAATATGCCCATCGGCAAACTCCTCAGCGGTTCGTACGTCTAGACGTATTACTGTGGTGTCAGTAATGGCTTTCTCATAGTCATCTGCCGACAGACTCTTATAGCTTTTATTTTGCGCCTGACAAGAAAGCAGGCTTGATAGCATAGTTATGATGCTCATGATAAATATTTTTTTCATATTACTTTGTTTTTTCTTTTATAAATGGAAATTCCCACCAACCATCCGCATCCTTACCGGAAGGGGAAAGTTGGTGGGGGGCATCAGATGAAGGTCACCTCATTTTTTCGGGTGAACCTTTTGAAAACAGTCCGTCAATATCGGGTTGTCTCATCAGTCTATGTCGATTACCTGGAAATGCTTGTTGAAGGTTAAATCCAACCCATTTGCCAATT
>CAVBFV010000013.1:0-25758 GCA_963594575.1 Lachnospiraceae bacterium
CCTTGCCTGGGTCTTTTGTACCGAGGATGATGTCTTTCCACTGGTTCATACCAGCGTTTGTAAACATCAGCGTTGGGTCATCCTTGATAACCATAGGTGCTGATGGAACAATCTTGTGGCCTTTACCTTCGAAGAATTTCTTGAAGGATTCGCGCACTTCATTAGCTGTCATCATATCTTTTTTATATTTATCTTTAATTTCTTTTTCCTGTTTTGGAGAGGGGATTGAGAGTCCTCTCAGAAAATATTTTTGCCCTTTAGGGCATTTTCTTCCGAAAATCTTTGCAAAGATAAGAAGAATTGTTTAATTTTGCAACTAAATTAATTATTTTTGAAATTAAAGACGGAAAAAATGGCAATAATTCCAGATAAAACAACGAAATTGTACTATTCTATCAAGGAAGTAGGTGAAATGTTTGGTCTAAACGACTCTACGTTGAGATATTGGGAAAAGGAGTTTCCTTTTCTCAAACCGAAGGTTGCTGGCAACAAAGTGCGCCAGTATACCGATAAGGATATTGAGCAGGTAAGGCTCATCTACAACCTTATCAAGGTGAAGGGATTGAAGATTGCGGCTGCCCGTAAGTATCTGAACCAAAACAGAACGGGTGCCGAGAAATCTTCTGAAGTTCTCGACACCCTTATTTCTGTAAGAGACCAGCTCAAAGAACTCAAAAAGCAGCTCGATGGACTGGTTTAAGGCTTTGAACTTTGAGCTTTATGATTAGTTGAAAGGGTAGGGGATTGTGGTTTACCACGCTTCTTCGCCGAAAACCTTGGCGATAGTAACCTTGCCTGCCTCTTTCTTGCTCAGCTGATGGCTCCAGGCTACTCTGCCCTTGGTGGCGGCACCTGGACCATGGTTCTTGTACTCGCTATATTCTGTCGTTTCTTCGTTCTTAGAGTTGTTCCAGTTGTGCCAACCCTCAGGACGGATGTGGCTGCCCATCTCGCAATTCATGAAGAGAGTCTTGGCGAACGGACGCCAAGGACGACCCAGATATACTTTCTTTACACCATCGGCTGCTGTTAATCTGCACTTGTTGAACACATAGCCGTATTTCTGACCGGCTGGGCTTGATGCGGCTGTAATGTAGCTGTCGGCCTTGCTGTGAATCTCACAATTCTCAAACCATGCCAGGCTAGGACCGAAGATGAAATCGGTGGTACCCTCGATGTAGCAGTCGTAGAAGGCGATGCGAGAGCCTGCTCTGCCTGTATATACGGTGTCCTGATTTCCCAAGAGTCGGCAGTTCTGTACCAGAATATGGTCGCCTTCGATGTGGAGAGCCACTGCCTGTCCCAGTTTGGCGGCATTGTTCTCGATAGTGATATTCTTCAGCGTGATATAGTTGCCCTGCACCTTGAGGGTGTAAGTGCGGAAGGTGCCCATCTTCTTGCCTTTGGCTGCTGCCTCGGAGTCAAGACCGCCGATAGGCATCAGGATGTTGGCGTGGTCATCCCAGGTGATGATAGTCTGGTCACGGTCTTCACCGCAGATGGTGATGTTGGTGAGCCATGAAGGGAGGATGAGTTTCTCCTTGTACACGCCTTTCTTAACGTAGATTACCTTGCTGTAATCCATGAAAGCGCGACATACTTCGATGGCTTCGTCGATGGTGCGGAATTCGCCGGTACCATCGCGGGATACTACAATCGTGTCGGGGTTGTCATACTTGTTGGCTGCTGCCAGAGGCAACAGGGTCAACATCATCAAAAATGATAAGAATAATTTTTTCATATTGTTTTTAAGCTTGTTGTTTTGAATCTGTTTTTATAAGATGTTGAAATCTGTATGATTTCATAGAGAATCGCCAGATTTTAAATCCGGCGATTCTCTAATATTTATCTTTTCTTTATTATCATAAACTCCTAAGTTACAGGATTCTCTGAACTTCCTGCAGATCATCAATATTTCGGAGTTGGTTCATAATGGTCTTAACTTCTTCGCGGTCGTGAACACGGAGTTCGATGGTTCCGTCGAAGATACCGTTATCACTACTGATTGTTATCTTGTGGATATTGATGCCTAACTGGTCGCTAATCACCTTACTTACATCCAGCAGCATGCCCTTGCGGTCGATACCCTTGATTTCGATGGTAGCATCGAAGAGCATCTGCTTGTGCATATCCCATTTGGCATCTACGATACGGTTACCGAAACTGGACTTCAGTTTGGCTGCTATGCTGCAAGAGCGCTTATGTATTTCGATGCGGTTCTTGTTGTCGATAAAGCCCATGACGTCATCGCCAGGAATCGCATGGCAGCAGCTAGGGAAGATAAACTGGTTGAGGTTCTCCTCGGTCAGGATGAGTGGCTTCTTCTTGTTGAAGTCTTTGCCCACCACGAAAAGATCCTGAGGCTTCACGATGCCTTTTTCAGGAGCCTTCTCCTTGCTCTTGCCCAGGAATGGGATATAATTGCGCCAGCTGCTGGCCTGCTGTTTCTTAGGCTTGCCCTGCAACTCATCGAAGTCTTTATCGCCTAGGATAATCTGATGGTCTCCCAATGACTGGAAGAGGGTTTCAGGCTTCTGGATATTATGAAAATCGCATAGGCGGTCTACCACCGACGCACTCATCTCGATGCTGTTCTTCTTGAGCCATTCGGTGAGTATGTTTTCTCCCTTCTTCTGAACCTCTCGTGAATCGCGGCGCAGGATGGCAAGAATCTTGCTCTTTGCCTTGGCCGAACTGACGAAGTTGACCCATTCTTCCTGTACATGCTGGCTCTTGGAAGTAAGAATCTCAACCTGGTCGCCACTTTGCAGCTTATGGCTCAGCGGAACCAGCTTATGGTTTACCTTGGCTCCAATGCAGTGGCTGCCCAGGAAGGTATGAATCTGGAAGGCGAAGTCGAGGGCAGTACAGCCTGCCGGCATCGTCTTGATTTCTCCCTTTGGTGTGAAGACGAAGATTTCTGAAGCATAGAGGTTCAGCTTGATGGCATCGAGGAAGTCCATGGCATCCGGCTGCGGATCGTCCAGAATCTCCTTGATGGTGCTGAGCCAGTCGTTCAGCTCGTTCTCATCTTCTGTATATTCACCTTCGTTTCCTTCTTTGTATTTCCAGTGGGCAGCAAACCCCTTTTCTGCTACCTCGTCCATACGGTCGGAACGGATCTGCACTTCTATCCATCTTCCCTGCTTACTCATCAGGGTAACGTGGAGTGCCTGATAACCGTTTGCTTTCGGATGGTTCAACCAGTCGCGCAGACGGTCTGGATGGCTCTTGTAGATTTTGCTGATGGCTACGTAGATATTGAAGCATTCGTTTACTTCGTTTGTTCTCACCTTTGGTGTAAAGATGATGCGTACAGCAAGAATGTCGTAAATCTCATCGAAGGTAACGTGCTTGTTCTGCATCTTATTCCAAATAGAATAAGGGCTCTTCACGCGTGCTTTGATTTTGTATTCTACGCCTAGCTTGTCGAGTTCTTCGCGGATAGGTGCAGTAAAACTCTCGAAGAGGGTGTCGCGCTGCGATTCGGTATCGGCAAGCTTATGCTCTATATTGGCATACTCCTGTGGATGGTCGTAGCGGAAGCTGAGGTCTTCGAGCTCGGTCTTGATTTTGTTCAAGCCCAATCGGTTGGCGAGAGGTGCATAAATATACAAGGTTTCGCCCGCAATCTTGTATTGTTTGTTGGCCGGTTGCGATTCCAGCGTGCGCATGTTGTGCAGGCGGTCGCAAATCTTGATAAGGATCACACGGATGTCATCGCTCATGGTGAGCAGCAGCTTTTTGAAGTTTTCTGCCTGTGCTGATGCCTTGTCGCCGAAGATTCCACCACTGATTTTGGTGAGTCCATCAACGATTTGTGCCACCTTGGCTCCAAAGATGTTTGAGATATCTTCTACGGTGTAGTCGGTATCTTCTACCACATCATGAAGCAGTGCGGCACAGATGCTCGTTGAGCCGAGCCCCATCTCCTCGCAGGCAATCTGAGCCACGGCGATAGGGTGCATGATATATGGTTCGCCCGAGAGGCGGCGCACACCTTTGTGCGCCTGTCGGGCGAAGTTGAATGCCTTGGTCACTATATCTACCTTCTTGCGGTGTCGCGAACTCAGGTAGGTGTCAAGCAGGTGTTGAAAGGCATCGCCAATCAACTGGTTATCAGCCTGCTCTCTTTCGAGGTCTTTCAAGTTCTGGTCATCCATAGTGGGTCCCTCCAATAATAATGTTCTTAATTAGACTGAAAAAACTACAGCGGACGTAGTTCTTTTATTTCACTTTGATTTTCTTTCCGGCACGGATACTGTTACCCTTGATGCCGTTCAGTTTGCGCAGTTTCTTAACGGTTGTTCCGTGGCGTGCTGCTATTTCAGAAAGGGTATCACCATTCTTGATGGTTACACTCTTATTGCCTTGTTTCCTGTTTCTGCCTCGCTTGCTGCTCTTCTTGCTGCGTGAAGAAGCGCTGTGGCGACTGTAGCTGCTTCGTGGGCGGCTATAGGTAGGCTGTGCATCGTTGACATCTACAGTAGCGCGCTTCAGGAAGAGTTCATCGGCTCTGTAAGCACAGATGCTGTCCTGCTGGTCGATGAAGCTACCGATGAGGGTAGAAGGAAGACGCAATGCCATCGGATGGTTCAATCCATTGATGATATCATGACGATACTGTGGATTCAGATTGCGCAGGTGCTCTATGTCAATGTTCAGCACTTTGGAAACCTGCTCCAGGTGGATGTCTTTTGATACTACGATGGTATCTGTCTTTACTGGCAGTTCACTTACCATAGGGCAGATGTTATGATCGCAGTAGTAGTTCATGATGTAGTTGGCGGCGATGAAAGCTGGTACATATCCACGTGTTTCCTTTGGAAGATATGGATAGATGTTCCAGTAGTCAGCGTTGCCTTTTGCACGATGGATAGCCTTGTTTACATTGGTTGGTCCGCAGTTGTAAGCTGCAATCACGAGGCTCCAATCGTCGAATATCTTGTACAGGTCGCTCAGATAGTGAGCGGCTGCATAGGATGCTTTTACCGGGTCGCGGCGTTCATCGATGAGTGAGTTTACTTCCAGTCCATATCGCTTGCCGGTAGGCAGCATAAACTGCCATAAACCTGTGGCACCAACGCGTGATACAGCTTTAGGGTTGAGTGCAGATTCAATAACTGGCAGATATTTCAATTCCAGTGGCAGGTTGTAAGCCTCTAATGCCTCTTCGAAAATAGGCATGTAGAAGTTACTTGCTCCCAACATAAAACTTACCGAACGGCGTAGTTTGCCGCTGTATCGGTCTATGAATTTCTGTACTACCTCATTGTATGGCATTTCGATGATGGTAGGCATT
Organism: Lachnospiraceae bacterium; assembly: GCA_963594575.1. Lineage (GTDB taxonomy): Bacteria > Bacteroidota > Bacteroidia > Bacteroidales > Bacteroidaceae > Prevotella. The sequence continues at coordinate 5,303 of CAVBFV010000013.1, forward strand.
CTCTTCAGGCGGTCGATATATACTTCCTTCTCGAAGACAGGGTTTACATCGCGGTATTTGCAGGTTGTATCTGCCATCATGTAAGTCTGTGCATTGTAAAGGTGGAGCAGGCTGTCGAGGTTATCTTCCATTCCCTCAGGTACTTCGATTTCCTCCTGCTTTCCGTCTTTGTCGGTAACGGTGATGATATCATCGTTATCTGTTTCTTCTGTAACGTCGGTTTGGGCATGAATGCCTTGTAAGCTGAACAGCATCGCTGCTGCCATGACTAGTATTTTCTTCATATTGATGTTTTATCTCGTCTATGTTTCTAATTTCTATTTTGCGTTATAATATATATAGGTGTATTCTAACTCCTCACGCATTAAAATGTGAGTGAGCAACTTACGCCGAGGCTTCCAGACCGCAGCGGATTGGCAGTCTTGTTGCCGTTATTCAGCATGGTAGGCTCTATTCTGAGCGAGAGATCATCGGAGATGTCAAATTCCGAGAGCGATGCATCTACGTAAGCATCAATCACAGAGAAGGCATAGATGCCTATCATGACGAAGGTTCCCAAGTCTCTCCAACGGCGATATTTATCTTTTCGCTTGCGGAAGATTTCCTTATAGCGTTCTATGTTCGATTCGTTGATCTGGGCGCCCAAGTGCAGAAACTGATTGTAGCTCTGGGTGTTGGGGTCATCGTCCATAATATCCATGTAGGCTTGCGAATAGTCGTGATACATCTGGTTGTTCCAGGTGATGGCGTATGTACAGCCTACGAAACCGCCATAGATGAAAGGCAGTTTCCAATATTTGCGATTGTATATCTGTCCGGCACCTGGCAATACTAGTGCCAACCACATGGCGCGCTTGGTATCTGGTCGCCAGGTAGCCCAGTTGCGCTTTTTGCGTACAGGCTTTACTGGTTGGTTGAGGCTAGCCAGTTTGCTGCTGTCTTGTGCGGTGAGCATCGAGTCGATGGCTATTTTTGCCGAGTCGGCTGATGCGATGGCTGGCACATCGGTCACTTGGGTCTTTTGTTTCGACTTTTGTGCCTGTGCGCCCATTGGTGCCAGGAGTAGCAGGGTTGCCAAACAGATTTGTGATATACTGAGTTTCACTTTTTATTCTTGCTTTAACTGATCGAAAACATTCATGATGTGCTCCAGTTCCTCCTCGTTGGCGAATGGGATACTGATTTTTCCCTTGCCCTTAGCAGAGCAGGTGAACTGCACTTTGGTATTGAGGAACTGTGACAGACGGTTTTTGAGCTGTGTAAATTCCTCAGGCATCTGAGCCTTGGCAGTGATGGTTTTCTTACCACTCTCGATATCTTCTCCGCTCTTGAGTCGCTGCACCATCTCTTCAACCTTTCTCACAGAGTAGCCGTTCTTCTGTATCTCCTTGAACAGCTTGATTTGCAGCGAAGGTGAGTCGAGGGCCAGCAGAGCGCGGCAATGGCCCATGTCGATTTCTTTCTTCTGTAGCGCCATCTGCACCTGGGCAGGTAGTTTGAGTAGTCGCAGATAGTTGGCGATGGCTGCACGGCTTTTGCCCACACGTTCAGAAATCTTCTCCTGTGTCATTCCCTCGTTTTCCAGAAGGTGTTCGTAGGCGAGTGCTATTTCTATGGCGTTAAGGTCTTGGCGCTGGATATTCTCTACGAGCGCCATTTCCATTACGTTCTCATCGCTGATGGTGCGGATGTATGCAGGGATAGCTGTCAGTCCTGCAAGTTGAGATGCGCGCCAGCGGCGTTCACCGGCGATAATCTGGAATCTGTTTTCTGATACCTGTCTTAAAGTGATAGGCTGGATGATGCCTATGGCTTTGATGCTTTCGGCGAGCTCATGCAGGGCTTCGTCGTCAAACTCCCGGCGTGGCTGATTGGGATTCGCCTCAATCTGGTCGAGAGGAATTTCATTGATGGTACTGCTGCCCTGGGTGCGCACTCCCTCGGTAGAGATGAGGGCATCGAGTCCGCGTCCTAAGGCGTTACTCTTTGTACCGTTGTTGTATTTCTTGTGTACTGCCATTTTTTACTTTGAACTTTGAATTTTGAACATTGAACTTTCCTGAAGGGTTCAATTTCCAAATCTTAACTATTCTTGTTGATAATCTCCTTGGCCAAGGCCAGATGGTTCTTGGCACCGTTGCTTTCGGCATCGTAAAGGATAACCGGGAGACCATGGCTCGGACTCTCGCTCAGTTTCACGTTGCGCTGAATCACGGTCTTAAACACCAACTCCTGAAAGTGGCGTTTCACCTCGTCGTATATCTGGTTGGCAAGGCGTAGGCGACTATCATACATGGTGAGCAGGAAACCTTCTATCTCAAGTTTCGGATTCAGCTTGCTCTTGATAATCTTGATGGTATTGAGCAATTTGCTGATACCTTCAAGTGCGAAATATTCACATTGAACAGGGATGATGACACTGTCGGCAGCCGTCAACGAATTGACGGTGATGAGCCCGAGCGAAGGCGAACAGTCTATCAGAATATAGTCGTATTCGTCACGGATAGGCTGCAGCAATGTCTTAATCACCTTTTCGCGATTTTTGAGATTCAGCATCTCTATCTCGGCACCTACCAGGTCGATATGACTAGGAATGATGTCGAGTCCATCAATGTCGGTGGTGTAGATGGCATCGCGCACGTCAGCATGGTCGATGATGCATTCGTAGAGCGAGCAGTCTACCTCGCTGATGTCCACGCCCAATCCACTGGAAGCGTTTGCCTGTGGGTCGGCGTCCACTACGAGTACAGTTTTCTCTAGCGTGGCAAGCGATGCTGCCAAGTTAATGGTGGTAGTAGTCTTTCCTACACCGCCTTTTTGGTTAGCTAATGCGATGATTTTTCCCATTTTCTTAGTAAATTTTCGGCAAAGATACAAAAATATTGTGAGAAAGTCGCTATCTTTAAAGGTTTTTTCGTACTTTTGCACCAAAAAGAAAGATATTTTTATGGAAAATAAGAAACCGTTAGTATTAATTTCGAATGATGATGGCTATCATGCCAATGGAATCAAGACCCTAGTGAGCTTTCTGAAAGACTGGTGCGACCTGCTGGTTGTTGCTCCTGAAAGTGCCCGATCGGGATTCGCCTGTGCCTTTTCGGCTACTACTCCCTTGCGCCTGAAACGTCGCCACAATATGGGGAATGATGTTGAGGTATGGTCATGTAGTGGTACGCCGGTAGACTGTGTGAAGTTGGCGTTGGATCAGTTTCTTGCTGATCGCAAGCCAGATTTGATTATCGGTGGTATCAACCATGGTGATAATTCGAGTGTGAACAATCATTATTCGGGAACTATGGGTGTAGCAAAAGAGGGCTGTATGCAACATATTCCAAGTATAGCCTTCAGTAGTTGCAATTATGATGAAAATGCTGATCTCACCCCTTTGCGCGATGGGGTGTTGAAGGTTGTTAAGATGGTGCTGGAGAAGGGATTACCAGAATATACTTGCCTGAATGTAAACTTCCCGGCTTTGCCTCCCTTCAAGGGCTTTAAGGGTTGCCGGATGACTCATGGCTCCTGGATCAATGAGGTGGATCATCGCACGCATCCGCATGGATATGATTATTATTGGATGGTGGGCGAATACCGTAATGATGAACCTGATGCTACGGATACTGACCAGTGGGCTGTGAATCATGGTTACATCGCTGTCACACCAACTAAGATTGATGTTACAGATTATGATTGGTTAAAGAACTTTGAATTATGAAGTATTACCTGATAGTAGGCGAGGCTAGTGGAGATTTGCATGCCAGCAGATTGATGCGCTCGTTGAAAAAAATAGACGAGTTTGCAGAATTCCGTTTCTTCGGCGGCGATTTGATGGCTGCTGAAGGTGGCACTCGCGTCAAGCATTTTAAGGAGTTGGCATATATGGGTTTTGTGCCTGTACTGCTACATTTGGGTACCATCTTTTCGAACCTGAAGAGATGCAAGGAAGATATTGTGAAATGGAAGCCGGATGTAGTGATACTGGTAGATTATCCGGGATTTAATCTCAAGATAGCTAAGTTCTTGAAAAAGAACACCAATATCCCTGTCTATTATTACATTTCTCCTAAGATATGGGCATGGAAGGAGTGGCGGATCCGCAGCATTAAACGTGATATCGCTGAACTCTTCTCAATCTTGCCATTCGAGGTGCCGTTCTTCGAAAAGAAGCACCGTTATCCTATTCACTATGTAGGTAATCCTACGGCTCAGGAAGTAGGGGAGTTCAGGTCGGGATATCATCAGAGTTTTACGGAATTCTGTCAGGAGAATAATCTTGACACCTATCGCCCTGTTATCGCTTTGCTGGCAGGAAGCCGTCTGCAGGAAATCAAAGACAATCTGCCGGCGATGATTGAGGTGGCTGAGCGTTTTGAAGATTATCAGATGGTACTTGCCGGTGCTCCTTCGATAGACGATGCTTACTATGAGAAGTTTATCAAAGGTACACCTGTCAAACTGGTGCGTAACAAGACTTATCCGCTCTTGTCGCATGCTACGGCAGCTCTTGTTACCAGTGGTACTGCAACTTTAGAGACGGCTCTTTTCGATGTGCCTCAGGTGGTATGTTATGAAACGCCTGTACCTCATCTCATCCGTTTCGGTTTCAAGCATATCATCAAGGTGAAGTTTATCTCGCTGGTGAATCTTATCGCCAATAAGGAGATTGTGCCGGAGATGCTTGCCGACCGCTTTACGGTTGATGGTATTGCCAACGAACTTTATCAGATTCTTCCGGGAGAACCTGGCAGGGATAAGATGTTGGCAGAATATCAGGAAGTTCGAACTCAGTTAGGCGATAAGGTTGCGCCGGATGAGGCTGCGGGCATCATGTTTGATCTTCTAGTTAAGCGTAGGGAAATGCTTCTCCGTATGGCTCGTGAGCGTGCTGAAGCTGAAGCCAAAGCTGCAGCTGAGGCTGCAGAACGTGCGCGACAGAAGGCGATAGCTGAAGCCGAGGCTGCTAAGAAACGTGCCGAAGAGGAAGCTTTGGCGGCGCAGAAGCGAGCTGAAGAAGAGACTGAACTGGCAAGAATAAGAGCAGAAAAAGCCCGACTGGCGGCTGAGGCTAAGGCACGTGAGGCTCAGCAGCGTGCAGCCCAGGCACAGTATGAGGCGCAGGAAGCCCAGAAGGGTGAACGCTTTGAAGAAGAACAGGAAAAAGGTGTATAGCTTTTTCATGGGTCATCGCAAGTACTTTCGTGATCCATCGGAGCTACTAGCGTTTTTATGGTATATGAAAAAGAAAGGCAGGGGTTCTTTGAGGAATCCCTGCCTTTCTTTGTGCTTGACCAAACTATAGGTTTGGCCTTTATCTCATAAAAGATGTATTATCCAAACAACTGGATGGTGTATAGGTAGATTACTGCTGCCGGTATCGCCATGAGCGAAGAGTCGAAGCGGTCGAGCATGCCTCCATGTCCTGGCAGGATGTTGCCGCTATCCTTTACTCCGAGGGTACGCTTGAAGAGGCTTTCTACCAAATCGCCCCATGTGCCGAAGAATACCACAACCAGACCTAAACCTTCCCAACCGAGAATGCTGAGACGGTGGGCTTCCCCATCATTGGCAATATAGCCGATAATGCCTGCTGCTATCAGTACGAATATGCCTCCGCCTATGCTGCCTTCCCAACTCTTGGCTGGACTGATGCGAGGAAAGAGCTTATGCTTGCCGAAAAGCGAACCGCTGCAATAGGCACCGGTATCATTGGTCCAGAGGAAAATGAAAATACTCAAAGGCAGCAGCATGTCGTAATGTATCTGACCATCGAAAGCTGATGTCTCGAAACTCAATACATTGATCATCGAGAAAGGCAAGGCGATGTACAACTGAGAGAGCATAGTGTAAGCCCAATCGTTGATGGCATCTTTGTTGCCTGTATACAGCTCGCTGATGAAGAGATAGAGGATGGTGAGCAGATAAGGTACGAAAACCACGAAATTGCCCACAATGCCCATGCGGAAACCAGCTACGGCAAGGAAGAAGTAAACACCCGCCACGGTGCTGATGAAACGGTTTACCGTAACATTCTCCTTCTGGTTAACTAATCCGCAATACTCCCAGATGCTCAATCCTGTAATGAGGGCGAACAGGATAACCATTGCCCTGGGATTGAGAAAGCAAGATACCATGCACACCACGAAAAATACGCCTGTGATGGATCTTATCACTAGATTCTTCTGTTTGTCAGTCATATCGGTTTGTTTTATTCGTTCTTGTTTTCTTCCGAACCTTCATCCTTCTTGGAAGTCTCATCAGAATCTGCATTCTTCTTCTGGTTCTCTTCATGCTCCTTGATGGCAGCCTGAACTTCAGGAAGTTCCTTTACGGCGTCATCGTCAATCTTAGGCTGTTCGTCTTCCATGATTTCCTGCGAACGGCTCAACCAAGGGCGCTTGCCAAAGATATGTTCTACGTCTTCTGCCATAATCACCTCTTTCTTGATCAGGAGCTCTGCTAAGGCATTGTGGCCTTCCTTGTGCTCCATCAGGATGTTCTTGGCACGGGTATACTGTTCGTTGACAATCTTCAGAACTTCCTGGTCTATCTCGCGGGCTGTAGACTCAGAGTACGGACGCTGGAATGAATATTCGTTCCGGTTGTAAAAGCAGATGTTTGGCAACGTCTTGCTCATACCGAGATAAGCTACCATACCATAAGCACTCTTTGTGGCGCGCTCCAGGTCGTTCATGGCTCCTGACGAAATATGACCGGTGAAGAGTTCTTCTGCGGCACGTCCACCCATTAATGAACACATCTCGTCGAGCATCTGTTCCTTGGTGGTTATCTGGCGCTCTTCTGGCAGATACCATGCAGCACCGAGAGCCTGACCACGAGGTACGATGGTAACCTTGATGAGAGGGTTGGCATACTGGCAGAACCATGAGATGGTTGCGTGGCCTGCTTCGTGGAGAGCGATGCTACGCTTCTCGTCGGCAGTCATCACCTTAGTCTTCTTCTCAAGACCGCCTACAATACGGTCTACTGCATCGAGGAAATCCTGTTTGCAAACAGCCTTCTTGTCGTGGCGTGCAGCAATAAGGGCTGCCTCGTTACAAACGTTGGCAATATCTGCACCCGAGAATCCTGGAGTCTGACGGGCCAGTAGATCAACATCTACTGTTTCGTCTATCTTGATAGGTTTGAGATGGACCAGGAAGATTGCCTTACGTTCGTTCAAACCAGGGAGATCTACGTGAATTTCGCGGTCGAAACGTCCGGCACGGAGCAAGGCGCTGTCGAGCATGTCTACACGGTTGGTAGCAGCAAGGATGATGACACCGCTGTTGGTGCCGAAACCATCCATCTCTGTAAGGAGAGCGTTCAAGGTGTTCTCGCGCTCATCATTACCACCCATGGCTGGGTTCTTGCTGCGGGCACGGCCTACAGCATCAATCTCATCGATAAAGATGATACAAGGTGATTTCTCTTTAGCCTGACGGAACAGGTCGCGTACACGTGAGGCACCTACACCTACGAACATTTCAACGAAGTCGGAACCGCTCATGGAGAAGAAAGGTACGCCAGCCTCGCCGGCAACAGCCTTAGCCAAGAGGGTCTTACCAGTTCCCGGAGGGCCTACGAGGAGGGCTCCCTTTGGAATCTTACCACCCAAGTCGGTATATTTTTGTGGGTTTTTCAGAAAGTCTACAATTTCCTTCACTTCCTGCTTGGCACCTTCCTGTCCGGCCACATCCTTAAAGGTGATGCCGATGGCATTTCCCTTTTCGTACATCTTAGCTTTGCTTTTGCCTACGCTGAAGATGCCGCCGCCCATACCGCCGCTGCCCATACCGCCGCTGAATCTTCCAGACATCCAAAGGATGAAGAATACGAAGAAGAGCAGAGGTGCCAGATTGAAGAGCGTGCTTAAGAAGTCGTTATCCTTCTGGTTGTCGTAGCTGAAGGAGCGTATCTTCTTTTCCTTCAACATCTGGTTGGCATAGCGTTCCACTTCGTCAACCGAGCCGAACTGTACTTTTACGTATGGGTTAGGACCTACAGACTTTGCCGGCATATTGTATACATCGCGCGTATATTTCGGGTTGATGTATATTTTGAGGGTGCTTTCTGTTTTATTGGCCACAACACTGAGCACATAACCCTTGTCTACATACTGTTTGAACTGGGTGTATGTGGCTTCCTTGGCAGCGCTGCCTCCAATCGCATCCCCTCCTCCTGTAAAGAAGAGGATAATCATGGTGATGAGGCAGATGGTGAAAAGCCAGGTCATATTAAATCGTGGCATCTTTGGTCCGCCATTGCCACGAGGCTTCATATTATTGCTTTGTTCCATTTTATTTTATATGTATAACTTTTAGTCGAAAAACAATGTCTGATCCATCATGTAGGATGGGAGAGACTGACTAGTCGAGATTAGGTATATGGGTAAGCTTTGCATCCTCCCATAAATGTTCGAGGTCGTAATAAACACGTACTTCCGGAAGGAAGATGTGTACTAATACGTCGACAAAGTCCATTGCCACCCACTGGTCGTTGCCGAGACCTGCTACATTTACAGGTTTTTCTTTCAGATTCTTGCGCACGATGTCTCCCACAGAACCTGCGATAGCTTCAACCTGAGTAGGGCTTCCTCCCTGGCAGATGATGAAGTACTTGGCAATGCTTCCATCGATTTCTGTCAGGTCGGCGATAACAATGTCTTGACCTTTCTTTTCTTGTATACCTTCTTTAATAGTCTCTACGAGTTGTTTAACTGTGTTCATTTATCTTTTCTTTCTTACTTAATTTATATTCTCTATTTTTCTGCAAAGATACATTATTATAATGGAAAATCGACTTAAAAGGCGAAAAAAATGCGGAAAATTAAAGAATTTGCGCTTTTTTTAGAAAAAAGTGCCGAAAAATTTTGTAGGTTCAAAAAAAACTAGTACCTTTGCACTCGCAATTGAGAAATGAACGTCTCGCTTGCTGATATTGGGATATGGTGTAATGGTAACACTACAGATTCTGGTCCTGTCATTCCTGGTTCGAGTCCGGGTATCCCAACAATCAAAAAGTTCTATTTTAAGTTTGGGATATGGTGTAATGGTAACACTACAGATTCTGGTCCTGTCATTCCTGGTTCGAGTCCGGGTATCCCAACAATCAAAAAGTTCTATTTTAAGTTTGGGATATGGTGTAATGGTAACACTACAGATTCTGGTCCTGTCATTCCTGGTTCGAGTCCGGGTATCCCAACAATCAAAAAGTTCTATTTTAAGTTTGGGATATGGTGTAATGGTAACACTACAGATTCTGGTCCTGTCATTCCTGGTTCGAGTCCGGGTATCCCAACAATCAAAAAGTTCTATTTTAAGTTTGGGATATGGTGTAATGGTAACACTACAGATTCTGGTCCTGTCATTCCTGGTTCGAGTCCGGGTATCCCAACAATCAAAAAGTTCTATTTTAAGTTTGGGATATGGTGTAATGGTAACACTACAGATTCTGGTCCTGTCATTCCTGGTTCGAGTCCGGGTATCCCAACTTCTTTATCATTGTCATCAATCATCAACCTGCACATTGGGATATGGTGTAATGGTAACACTACAGATTCTGGTCCTGTCATTCCTGGTTCGAGTCCGGGTATCCCAACAATCAAAAAGTTCTATTTTAAGTTTGGGATATGGTGTAATGGTAACACTACAGATTCTGGTCCTGTCATTCCTGGTTCGAGTCCGGGTATCCCAACTAGAGAGCATCTTTCATTTCGAAAGATGCTTTTTCGTATATTTACCTTTTGGAGATTGAGGGAGAACTTTGCATTCTACTATGTTCTTCAAAAGAAAAGAGGGTGTGTCATGGACTTATGGCACACCCTCTTATTTGATTTCAATAACATCTTTTATTTGTTCTCTGCATCAATGGCCTTGATTTTCTCTTTTACGAGCTTCAAGTCTTCTTTGAGCTTTTCTACCTTACGGTTCATTTCCTCTACCAGGCTGTTACCCTTCTTGCTGGCAGCATTGAGGAAGCCGAGGTTGTTCTCGTAGGTTGTAATCTCAGCGCGCAGCTGATCGTAGCGGCGCAGCAGTCTGCCACGTTCGTTGTCTAATGCGTTGACACCTTTCTCGGCAACATTCTTGAGGTTGTTCTTGAAGTTGTGGATATGGCGCTTGGCATTGTTGGAACGCAAGGTCTTGTAGAGCTTGTCCATCACCTCGTGATACTCCTGGTAAACCTTGTCTTTCTCCTTGAATGGTACGTGACCTACAGCGTTGTACTCTGCGATGAGGTCCTGCATATTCTTCTGCAAGTGCTCGCCGGCGTTCTCAACCAACTCGTTGAGCTTAGCGATGATCTCACGCTTCTTGTCCAGGTTGGCATGCTCCTCGCTGCGTGCACCGGCGTTCAGCTTGTTGCGTGCATCGAAGAACTTGTTGCATGCGCCGAGGAATTCCTTCCAGAGCTGGTCGCCCTGCTTGCGAGGCACGTAGCCGATGTTTTTCCATTCTCTCTGCATCTGGATCAGCTTGTCGCCGGTCTTCTTCCACTCAGTGCTATCTGCCAACTGCTTAGCCTTCTCCACGAGTTTCTGTTTCTTCTCGAGATTCTCTGCATACTGGCTCTTGATATTCTTGAAGAATTCAGCCTTCTTGCTGAAGAATTCGTCGTTGGCGATTCGGAAGCGCTCGAAGATTTTCACGTTCATCTTCTGAGGAGCAAAGCCTATCTTCTTCCATTCACCCTGAATCTCGATGATAGCCTTGGTAGCATCCTCCCAATCGGAAGCCTGCTTCTTCTCCTTCAGATTGATAGCCTCAATCTTTTCGCAGAGGGCAGTCTTGTTGGCAAGATTCTCCTCCTCCTTGGCACGCAGATCCTCGAAGTGCTGCTGGTGCTTCTTGTTGATTACGGTACTTGCGTTCTTGAAGCGGGTCCAGATTTCCTCGCGCAGCTCTTTTGCTACAGGACCGATTTCGCGGTATTCCTGGTGCAGGTCTTGCAACTGGTGGAAGGCTGAGATTACATCTGGCTCTTCTGCGAGCTTCTCGGCAGCCTCGCAGAGCTTAGTCTTTGCCTCAAGATTCTTCTTGAAGTCGTATTCGCGAGCCTCGTTGTTGAGTTTCAGGAGGTCGTAGAACTGCTCCACGTAGAGCTGGTAGTTCTTCCATACCTCATTTGCCTTGTCAGCAGGGATAGTCTTGATTTCCTTCCATTCCTGCTGCAGGGTCTTGAATTCCTGATATGATTTGTTGGCCTCTTCTGGCGAAGTGGTCATTGCTTTGATCTTTTCGATAATCTCAAGTTTCTTCGCAAGGTTTTCCTGCTTTTCCTCTTCCTGCTGAAGGAAGATCTTGGCTCTCTTTTCCTTGATAATCTGCATTTCGGCCTTGAAGGCTTCTTCTGTGTCATCTGGTAAGAGAACATACTTTTCAGGATCACCACCTGCTGCGAGATACTCTTTTGTCTGCGCATCTCTTTCTGCGAGATGAATCTTGTAGAAAATTGTCTTCAGCATATCAAGCTCCTCTTTGTTAGGAACTTCTGCACTATGAGCAATTTCTTTTACTCTTTCGAGTACTTCCTGCTTGGTGGCGTATGCCTTCTTGGCAGGATCCAGGGTGCTCTGCTGCAACAGAGCGTTTTCTTGAGAGTCCATCATGTCACTTTGTTTAGTTTATGATTCGAGTTTCTTTGGCCGGTAGTCGTCTCAGACGATTCGACCCACAAAAATATTTATTATATTAATTCTGCAAACTTAAACAAAAAAATCGAATATCTAGTCAAGATATTCGATTTTTTATACTTTTATAACAATAGAAGCCCTTAGGGCTGCATTTTCCAGCTATAATTGTTCCAATATTTATAACAGTCGCTTGTATCTCAGGAAGCCCCAGCTTAAGCCTGAGACGATGAACGAGAGTATCAGGGCGAAGGCGAATCCGTAAGGACTCTCTTCCATGCCGTTGATCAGGTTCATACCGAACAAGGATGAAATCAGCGTTGGCAACATCATGACGATACTGATACTGGTGAGGGTACGCATCGTGGTGTTCATATTGTTGTTGATGATGCTCGAGTAGGTATCCATCGTAGATTCCAGAATGTCGGAGTAGATACTGGTGGTTTCCCTAGCCTGTGTCATCTCGATGTTTACGTCCTCGATCAGGTCAGCATCCAGCTCATCCACCTGCAGCTTGAACTTCAGTTTCGAGAGCAGGGTTTCGTTGCCGCGGATAGAGGTGGTGAAGTAGGTGAGGGAGTCCTGCAGGCGGCTCAGGCCTATCAGGCTCTCGTTGTTCACGCCGTGGTCAAGATTTCTCTTTGCCTTCTCGATAAGTGAATTGATCTGTTTGAGTCGTTTCAGATACCATACGGCAGAAGAGAGGAAGAGTCGGAATATCATATCCACATAGTCGGTGAATCCTTCGCCGCGTTTCTGCTGATAGCTTACGAAGTCTATCATCATATTGGTTTCGTAGAAGCATACGGTAATGGTTACATCACGCTTGTGGATGATGCCTAGCGGTACGGTAGTATATGGTGTACGGCTGCGTATTTCCTTGACGTAAGGGATACGGAGAATGATGAGCATCCAGCCGTCGTCGTATTCGTAGCGGGCACGCTCATCGGTATCGCTGATATCCGAAAGGAAATAATCAGGGATCTTGAATTCTTCTTCCAGCAGTCGCTGGTCTTCGTCGGTTGGACATGTTACCTGTACCCAACAGTTTGGCTGCCACTCATTGAGTGCAGTCAGATTCTTATCGATATTCCAGAAAGTCTTCATTGTTTGCTAATCTCCAAATAATAAAAGGTTTGGGTATGGAGATGAGCATAGGGTTGCGCCCTTCTTGTGTGGGCTTACGGTTGCTGAATCTCCACGCCTTACAATTCGTTATTGTTCTCCGCGTGATAATCGTCCATTTTGGTTGTTATTTGATGAAACATTGCAAGCTTTTCTGTATTCTGTTCTTAGCAGATTTTACAGTTCTTGCCAAATCGCCTGCAAAGGTAATGATTTTAATTGAGAAAAGGAACAAAAAAGCCGAGAAATTTCTTCCTCGGCTTTCTTTTTTCATCTTTTTGTAATTTCTTGTTTCTTATTTAGTAGGGATCTCAGCCAGGAGCTGCTTCATCAGGTTCCAGAAAGGAGCCACGCAGCTAATCTGGCAACGCTCATTGGCAGTATGAGGGCTAAGCAATGTAGGACCAAATGAAACTACATCGAGGTGAGGATACTTGCCCAGGATGATAGAGCACTCCAAACCAGCGTGAACAGCCTGTACTACACCGTCCTTGCCGTTCTGCTCCTTGTAAACCTTCAGTACATGCTCCAGGATGTCGCTCTTAGGGTTAGGGTTCCAGCCTCCGTATGCACCGCTGAACTCTACCTTCATGCCAGCCATGTTGAAGCAGCTCTCCATCATGGTAGCGAGATACATCTTGTAGTACTCGTGGCTGGAACGTGCCAGGATCTTGATGGCAGCCTTGCCGCCGCCGATCTCGATGATGGCGAGGTTAGAAGATGTCTCTACGATGCCCGGCATAGATGGAGCCATACGCAATACGCCGTCGTGGCAGGCATAGATGGCATCTACCAGGTTGTCCTGAATCTCTGCAGGAACCTCTGTTGCTGGAGTCTCTACGTTCTCGGTGAAGAATTCGATGTTCTCGATGTTTTCGATGCCGTTGTACTCATCGCAGATTTCGTCTTTCCAATCAGCTACCATATCGTTCAGCGCCTCTACGTTCTCCTTTGGCAGGGTGAGTACTACCTCTGCCTGGAATGGGATGGCATTGCGCATGTTGCCGCCCTGCCATGAAGCCAGACGTGCGTCGAGCTCAGAGATGGCCTCGCGTACGAAGCGAACCATGCACTTGTTGGCGTTGGCTCTGCCCTCGTTGATCTCGATACCGGAGTGACCGCCCTTCAATCCCTTCAGGGTAACCTTCACGGCTGCATCTTCCTTGTCAGTCTCAACCTCCTTATAGTCGAGTGTTGCAGTAATGTCGATACCGCCAGCGCTTCCGATTACGAACTCGCCCCATACCTCTGTATCGAGGTTCAGGAGGATGTCACCATTCAACTCGCCCTCTGGAAGACCGTTGGCTCCAAACATACCTGTCTCCTCATCTGCTGTGATCAGTCCCTCTACTGGTCCGTGCTGCAGGTCCTTAGCCTCCATCACAGCCATGATGGTAGCCACACCCAGACCATCGTCGCTACCCAGGGTGGTCTTGTTGGCACGCACCCAGTCGCCGTCAATGATGGTCTCGATTGGGTCGTTCTCGAAGTCGTGGTTGCTCTCTGGTGCCTTCTGAGGAACCATATCCATGTGAGCCTGGAGGATGACGCCCTTGCGGTTCTCCATACCAGGAGTAGCAGGTTTGCGCATCACGATGTTTCCTGCAGCATCCTGGAAAGCCTCTACGCCGGCTTCCTTTGCCCAGTCGAGCAAATAAGCCTGAATTTTCTCCAAATGTCCTGATGGACGTGGAACTTGTGTCAACTTGTCGAAATTACGCCAGATTTCCACTGGACTAAGATTCTTAATGTCAGCCATAATATTTTTATTTTAATGTTCAATGTTCAATGTTCAATATTCAATGTTTAATTGGGCATACGCCCTAAAGCAAGAGAATTGGCTTTCCCTTCGGCCGCCGAACGCTGTTTCTTCACTCTTCACTCTTCGCTTTTAGCTTCTTCGTAAACGCCAGCGCTATCCAACCGTAGATGCCCAGCAGGATGACGAGCAGGGTCTGCACGGAGTGAACGATGAGCACGAAATAGAGGGCATCGTTCTGCTGGATGCCATAGAGGATGAGCATCGTCTTCACGGCGAAATGCCATGGACCCGCTCCGTTGGGCGTAGGTACGATCACGGCAATGCTTCCCACGATGAAGGTCACCAGTCCGCACATCAGATTGAGATGGCTCGTAGATTCGAAGCACTGGAAGGTGAGATAATAGTGCAGGAAGTAGCTCAGCCAGATGCCCAGGGTGAAGGCGATGTAGAGCGGCACGTTTCTCACGCCCTTCAGCGAAATCACTCCCTGCCAGAGTCCGCTCAGCGTAGCTTTCACCTTATTATATATAGCCAGCTTCTTGAGCAGTATGTGAGCCAGGAAGAGTACGGCGATGCCGCAGATGGCAGTAACCAGGTATCCGGTGGCAGTGAAGTTGCCCAGGATGCTGTCCATACTCGTGCCCGTCTTGTCGAAGAAGTTCAGGAAGACGGGAATCTGCATCAGGAACACCAGTCCTGCAATGAGCATTACGAGCAGCGAGTCGATGGCTCTCTCCGTCACCACGGTTCCCAATGCTTTTGGAAATGATACGCCGTCCCATCTCTTCAGCACGGCACATCTTGCAAATTCACCCGAGCGGGGGATGACGAGGCTCAGGGCATACGAGAGGAATATGGAGTTGATGCTTACGCTGCTGCGCGCCTTCTCGCCGATGGGTTCCAGCGCCTGCTTCCATCTCCAACCTCTGAAGAGCTGCGCCGAGATACCGAAGGGGAACGACAGCAGCATCCAGGTCCAACTCATCTTGTGGAGCAGTACCTCCTCCACCTGCTTGAAGTCGAATCCACGATACATCCAATAGAGGATGGCACCGCCCAGAAACAAGGAGAGTGCCACCTGCCAAATATTGTTTGCTATCTTTTTCTTTTCCATCATAGCTGCAAAGGTAATACTTTTATCGCTTATATGGCACTACTTTCGCATATTTTTAGCATAAATAAACGGTTAGGCTCCTTTTTATTTCCCCTTTTTTATATAAAAGATGAAAAAAAAAGCATTCAAGGGGTGATTTCTCGAAAAATAATCGTATTTTTGCAAAATAAATATATCAATATCGTATAGAACGTATGAAAGCTGTAAAGCCAAAGAAAAATCTAGGTCAGCACTTCCTTACTGACCTCAACATAGCCAAGCGCATCGCCGACACGGTGGATGCCTGCCCTGATATACCTGTTCTGGAAATCGGACCGGGTATGGGCGTTCTTACCCAATATCTCGTAGAGAAGCCTCGCCCGGTGAAGGCGGTGGAAATCGATTCTGAGTCGGTGGCATATCTCCACGAGAATTTCCCAACACTGAAGGATAACATCATCGGAGAGGATTTCCTGAGGATGGATCTCAACCAGATATTCGATGGAAAGCAGTTCGTGCTCACGGGCAACTATCCATACGATATCTCTTCGCAGATTTTCTTCAAGATGCTCGACTACAAGGACCTCATTCCTTGCTGCACGGGTATGATCCAGCGAGAGGTGGCTTTGCGTATGGCTTCCGAGCCGGGCAACAAGGCGTATGGCATCCTCAGCGTACTCATCCAGGCATGGTATGATGTGGAGTATCTCTTCACTGTAGATGAGGGTGTGTTCAATCCACCGCCAAAGGTGAAGAGTGCCGTCATCCGAATGACCCGTAACGAGGTGACCGACCTGGGATGTGATGAGAAACTCTTCAAGCGACTGGTGAAGACCGTGTTCAACCAGCGCCGTAAGATGCTCCGTGTAAGTCTCAAGCAGATGTTCCCGGGTGTAACCCCACGTGAGGATTTCTACACCACCGACATCATGACCAAGCGCCCTGAGCAGCTCAGCATCCAGCAGTTTGTGGAACTCACCAACTATGTGGGTGAAGAACTGAAACGATTGGAATTAATAAAATAATAAATAAAAAAGTAAAAAATAAAAATATACAGACTATGATCGACGTAAAAGAAACTTTGAATTCAGCAGCAGAGCGTATGGAGATGGCAGCAATGTATCTCGCTGAAGAGCTCTCTCATGTTCGTGCAGGTCGTGCTAACGTGGCTATCCTAGACGGCGTGCGTGTTAACAGCTATGGCAGTATGGTTCCATTGAACCAGGTGGCTACCGTAACAACTCCTGATGCCCGCACCATCGCCATCCGTCCTTGGGACAAGAAGGCTATCAAGGATATTGAGAAGGCTATCATGGACAGTGGCGTGGGTATCACTCCTGAGAACAACGGTGAAATCGTACGCCTCGGTATCCCTCAGCCTACCGGTGAGCGCCGTAAGGAGCTGGTTAAGCAGTGCAACAAGATTGCTGAGCGTGCCAAGATTGAGGTTCGCAACGTGCGTCAGGAAATCAAGGAGAAGCTGAAGAAGGCTATCAAGGATGGTCTTTCTGAGGACTTGGAGAAGGATGCAGAGAATGATTTGCAGAAGCTTCACGACAAGTACATCAAGCAGCTCGAAGGTTTGATGGACGAGAAGGAAAAGGAAATCATGACAGTCTAGAAAGACGTCATGTTTTTCAGACTTACATTATTAATATGTGATAATGAGAGGACTCGTTATTAAAAATACAGGCAGCTGGTACACCGTCAAGACTGACGATGGCCAGCTGATTGAAAGCAAAATCAAGGGCAATTTCCGATTGAAGGGCATCCGCAGCACCAATCCTGTGGCTGTGGGCGACTATGTGCAGCTCATCACCAACCAGGAGGGCACGGCGTTCATCTCTTCCATCGAAGACCGCCAGAACTATATCATCCGTAAATCACCCAACCTCAGCAAGCAGAGTCACATCCTGGCGGCTAATCTCGACCAGGCGCTGCTCGTGGTTACCGTGAATTATCCAGAGACTTCCACCACCTTCATCGACCGATTCCTGGCTGGAGCCGAGGCATACAGAGTGCCCGTCATCATCGTGTTCAACAAGTGCGACCTTCTTACCGAAGAAGAGCTGCGTTACGAGAAAATGATGCGCACCCTCTATGAGACCATTGGTTACCAGTGTGTAGAGATTTCGGCTGCTACCGGTGAGGGCGTAGATGAATTGCGTCCGCTCATCCGTGACAAGAAGTCGCTGCTCAGCGGCAATAGTGGCGTAGGCAAGTCAACCCTCATCAACCAGCTCATTCCGGATGCCGGACAGCGTACTGCCGAAATCAGCGAGGCGCATAACAGCGGTATGCATACCACTACCTTCAGCGAAATGCTGGAACTGCCGGAAGGGGGCTATCTCATTGATACTCCGGGTATCAAGGGCTTCGGTACCTTCGATATCGAGAAGGAGGAGCTCACCAGCTATTTCAAGGAGATTTTCAAGTTCTCGCAGGACTGCAAGTTTTCTGACTGCACTCACACCCACGAACCGGGCTGTGCCGTCATCAAGGCTGTTGAAGAGCATTATATTGCTGCCAGTCGCTATCAGAGCTATCTCTCCATGCTCGAAGACAAGGACGAGAACAAGTATCGTGAGGCATTCTAGAAACCATCGGTTTCCGGAATGGACATTAAATAAGAATTATGGCAAAACAGGAACAGAAGGATTTTAAACAGCGCGTAGAGGAAGGCGAATTTGCACAGAGCGCCGAGATTTCAGCCAGTTATCTCGACGAAGACATCTTGATTATAGATAATGTCAAGGTGTTGCAGAACCCTGACCCCGTAAGATTGCAGATGAACATGATTGCATCCTGCTTGCGCGGCAGTCTGAAGCTGATGTATAATGGCAATGTCCTCTTGGTAGAGAAGGGTGATATCTTTATATGTCCTCCCAACTCTACACTCGACATCGTGGAGGTGTCGGGCGATTTTGCGTGCACGGCGATGTGTGTGAGCAATCACGGCATGCTGAATATCCTTCGTTCTCATATTTCGGTATGGAATCGTGCTATGTATGTGAGCAAGGTGTCCGTGTTGAAGATGAATGAGGTGGATATGGTATTCTATGCTAAGTTCACCGATCTGGTGCGTCTATGTCTGGATCCATCGTTCAGCGAGCGCACTTCGTGGAAGCCTTATCGCCGAGAGATTGTTGAGACGCTCTTGAAGAGTGCGCTCCTGGCGGTGAGCAATATGCTGCTGGAGGATATGCCGAAGGAGGAGCTGAACTCCAGTTCGAGCGATCTCTTCGATCAGTTCCTGGAGCTGTTGCAGCAGGCGGAGGTGAAGCATCAGCCGGTGGAGAATTTCGCCCGCAAGCTTTGCATTACTCCGAAGTATCTCTCCATCATCTGCAAGCGCCATTCGGGCAAGACGGCGATAGAGTGGATTACGGAATATACGCTTGCCGACATCACTTATCTCCTCCGTTCCACCTCGAAGACCATCAAGGAGATTTCGGGTATTCTCGGTTTCTCCAACACTTCTTTCTTTGGCAAGTATGTGAGGGAGCATCTCCATATGTCGCCATTGAAATACCGCGAAAGTTTGAGGAAGAAATAGCATTTTTGCTATGTTTTCTCAATAAAAAAAGTGGCAGCCGGAAATTATACGGTTGCCACTTTTTCTTTCTTACTTCTCAGGGAAGATTTCTGCCAGCTTCTTTGCCATGCGCTCAGCGAGTACGGTGGTATAAACTACCTTGCCCTCCGGGTTGATAAGATACATGGTAGGGAGCCATGAAATCTTATAATCCTTGGAAATCTGGGTTTCCTTCCACTTCTTGAACTCGCTGTACTGCTCCCATTCCACACCGTTTGCCTGGGTGTAGTTGTCGAGCTTCTGCTTGTCGGTATCCATAGATACACCGATGAACTTGGCACGGGTGCCGTACTTCTGGAACATCTCCTTGACGGTAGGAATCTCTCTGCGGCAATCAGGACACCAGGTAGCCCAGAAATCCAATACTGTCCATATTCCCTTCTTGAGGGCAGGGAAGGCTGGGGCCTCGGTTCCTACAGCCAGGAGATTCTTGGCATAGAGTACATCCACATCCTGTGGGTTCTGGGCTGTTGTTGCGCTGCCCTGAGCGCTGGCTCCGATGACAGATGCTGCCATAAGGAGCAAAGAGAATATTGCTTTTTTCATTTTTCTTTGTATTTTAAAAACTGCTGCAAAGATACGGATATTTTTTTGAAATCGCTATCGAATGAAAGAAAAAATGCCGGGCGCATCTTCAAAAAGATGGCTCGGCATGGTTTCTTAGGGTGGAGCTGGAGGGAATCGACCCCTCGTCTGCACAAGAAAACTATATGCTTTCTACATGCTTATTACTGCCTTCAATTTTCGATGTATGGCAAGATCTGGAGCACCAACAATACCGATTAAGCACGTTTTCTGCTAAAAAAGTGTAAAAAAGCAACAAGAGAGTAACAAGGTTATCGATTTTTCTTTAAATTTGTGGTGCAGTAAGATGTTTATCTTTTATTTAAAGCCAAAAACCTTAGTGCTTATGGGAAGATATTATATTAAAATACTGCTTGGTTCATCTTTGCTTCTTGTTTCCAAGCTCTCATTGGCTCAAACTGCCAATTATGTTAAGACATCAATCTATCTTGATGCCTCAGGTATTTCTCGTGCCATAAGTGCGGATTATTGCAATGGCATTGGAAAGAAGATAGCTTTTGTTTCAAGTACGCCAGAAGGGAACTATGCACATGCGCAAGCTGTCTATGATAACGAGGGAAGGTTATATGAAGAATGGCAACCTGTCGGAGTCTCCACCGATGGTTGCCAATCCATAAGTACAGTCTCTGCATCCGCCAAGTCATTCTATTCCGACCCATCGCCTTACACT
>CAVBFV010000014.1:0-25715 GCA_963594575.1 Lachnospiraceae bacterium
ATGTGTTCAGTCTTGTTGGCGACAATGCTGCATCCGGCGGTTACTTTGCCGGTTGCAACTTCTGGGGATGGGGCGGCTTTGCCAATCCTAAGCATGAGCAGTGGCAGGTAGGTGATGACTACACCGGTGATCCTGCTCAGGAAGCGCAAGGTCTGAACTCCGTTTTTTCTACTGATAAATCTACATTGGATGTAGTAAAGACGCAGGTAGACAGAATGAAGAAGATTGGTAAGTTATAAGTTTAGTGAAATTGTTAGTTGTTTTAGGAGGGTGTGCCATCAGTTCATGGCGCACCCTCTCTTTCTTGTTTTATGTAGTTTTTTTTGTTGTTTTTATTACCACATTTACCACGCGCGATGTAATATTCTGATTATGAGCGAATAACGCGTGGTAATAAACGATATTTTCATTACCACTTATTACCACGCCCCTGGGTAAGCGTCTCCGCTTACCGAGGCTCCCGAAATTACGTCCCGACGTAGCATTTGCTGCGTCCCGACGTAATAACAGACGCGTCGCGACGCAGCAACAGATACGTCGCGATGTAATTTCAGATACGTCCTGCCCAGAATCAAGTGAGCCTTATTTCAGCTCTAGATAAGCCTCTTTTGTATTTCAAGTACGCCCCTTTCCGCGTTCAAGTGAGCCTCACTTAAATATTACGTAAGCCTCACTTGAAATGGAGGAACCTCAGGGGATGACTTTTTCTTTTCCTTCTTTTTGAAAGAAAAATCCAGAATTTCTTGGCAGTTTCAATAAAAAAGTGTATCTTCGCAGCAGATTTTAGAATCTAAATTGATAATTTATGGGTAGATACATCAACCCCTTTACCGATTGGGGCTTCAAGCGTCTCTTCGGTCAAGAGTTCAGCAAGGACTTGCTGATTAATTTTTTGAACGACTTGTTTGAAGGTGAGTTTCAAATCAAGGACGTAACATTCAAGGATAAGGAACAGCTAGGAGATACTAATGATCTCCGTGGCTGCATCTTTGATATCTATTGTGTTACCGACGATGATAAACACTTCATCGTTGAGATGCAGAACAGATGGGTACCCTTCTTTGTGAATCGTTCCATCTATTATGCTAGTAAGGCTTTTGTTGCCCAGCGCAAGAAGTTTGATGAAGCTGGTGACCGCACTCCAGTTTTATACCAGTTTGTGCCGGTTTATGTAGTTTGCATCATGAATTTTATGCCAAGGGAGCATGAGGTGACAAAGTTTAGGACAGACGTTGCTTTGAGGGAGAAGTCTAGTGACTCGATGTTTTCTGACAAGCTTCGTTTCATCTATCTTTCTCTTCCTTTCTTTGATAAGAGTGAGGAAGAATGCGAGACAGGTTTTGAAAAATGGATTTATGTATTGAAGTATATGGAAGTATTGGAAAGATTGCCGTTTACGGCGCAGAAGAAGATATTCGATCATCTTGCAAAATTGGCGGATGTTCGTTGCTTGAGTAGTGAAGAGCAGGAAAAATACGATGAGAGTATTAAGGCTGCCGATGATTACTACTCCGGTCTTTATGGCTCGTATGTTGAAGGCGAGGAAAAGGGTAGAGCTGAAGGTAGAGTGGAAGGTCGTGCAGAAGGTCGTGCCGAAGGTCGTGCTGAAGGTCGAGCTGAAGGTCGTGCTGAAGGTAGAGCTGAAAGTCGAGCGGAAGTAGCCCGTAACATGTTGGCAATAGGTATGCCTTGGTCTCAAATTGTGCAGTTAACTGGATTGACAGAAGAACAGCTGAAACAACTTCAGTCGTAGGGTATGTACATTATTCACTAGGCGTTCCTTTTTAGTATAAGTTATCGCCGGAGTACCCAGGTTTTGAAAAATGAATTTATGTATTGAAGTATATTGAAATGGATGAAGTTTTTTTTAAATTGCCTTTAGCGGAACAGAAGAAGATGCAGGATTATCTTGCAAAATTGCCAGATGTTCGTTGCTTGAGTAGTGAGGAGCGGGAAAAATACGATGAAAGTATTAAGGCTGTTGACGATTACTACTCTGGTCTTTATGGTGCTTATATTGAAGGTGAGAAAGAGGGATTTGCTAAAGGTCTTGCAGAGGCTCGTGCGGAAGGTCGTGCTAAAGGAGAATTATCTAAAGGTTTGACTGTAGCCCGCAACTTGTTGGCAATGGGTATGTCTTGGTCTCAAATCATGCAGATAACAGGATTGACAGAAGAAGAATTAAAGCCGCTTAAGTCGTAGTGTACGTTATCCACTTTTCGCTTAAGCCTCACTTGAAATGGAGGAACCTCAGGGGATGTAATGACCATAGGACTGAGGAATTCGGAAAATATTACGCTGTTATTAAAGTTTTTCTCTTGATTCTTTGGCGATTTCATAGAAAAACCTTATCTTTGCTGAAAAATTAAATATAGAAGTTATGACGCAGTTAACATTACAGGTAGATAGTCCTTCCTTGTTGGAACAATTAAAAAATGTTCTCTCTCTTATGAGAGGCGTTAAAATTGTTTCAGAATCTCCAATCGTTAGTAGTGCAGCTCTGGAAGATGTGCCAAATACCGAAACATTGGCAGCAATGAAAGAGGCTGTGGGTGGTCATGATGCAGGAGTAGTTCGTACAGATAGCTTGGAAAGTTTCATGGCATCAATGGAGGAATAGAGTTTATGAAAGAAATTCGAAAGACTTCTCAGTTCAAGAAAGATTATAAGCGTTTTAAGAATAACAAAGAAATAGTAGAGACGCTTATGAAGATAGTTGTGCTTCTGGCAGAAGGAAAACTGATACCGGAAGAGTATAATCCCCATCCTTTGAAAGGAAACTGGAAGAACTTTATGGAATGCCATATAGAAGACGATACTCTTTTGATATGGTTTGATAAGAAGAAAGATGTGATAGAATTAGTTCGTTTAGGTTCGCATACAGAGTTATTTGATAAGGGACGTAAACGATGAAAACTATGAGATTCGAGGGTGTGTCATGAACTAATGATACACCCTCGTTTCAGTATAAAAATAGTATAAAAGCAGTATGTTTATGCATCTTTTTGTACTTTGATAAAATAGTATCATTATTAGACAATAAAGTATCATTTGTTTCGCTGTTTTTGTTGTATCTTTGCATCGACAAGAACCAATTAACGTGTTGATTCTAAAAACAATATTTAAACCTATTTAAACTTACAAAAAGCTTATGAAAAAGTTATTTACTCTAGTGTGTGGCGTATTATTCGCTATGTTTGCTAATGCAGCAACTCTTGATGTTGGAGAGCCAAGCAACAATGTGAAGGATGGTGAAACTGTTTGGTATGATGCCACGACCAAGATTATTACATTCCACGAAAAATGGAGCTATCGTCCAGGATGGTGGCTTGGCAGTAAGGATTGCTCTGATTACGATGATTTCGTGTTAGAGATTGATAATTCCGATAAGGTTAATGTTCAGGTTGTTGTTGAATATGACGCCAAAGGAGATGACAATAAAAATTATTTCTCAACGGCAATGGGTACAGACAATAAGATTACTGTTCCACTGAATGCAGACTATAAGAACGTTGTTCGCCAGATTTATTTGCAGTGTACAGATGACGCTCCTAAGACAGTCACTTTCAAGAGTGCTTATTTCCAAAATGCTGTTAAGCAGACTGCGGTTGAATTGACATTGGTTGAAGGTCATACAATTTTGGCTTCAGAATTTGACAAATATGCTGATGATACAAAGGTGAAACTCAGTTTCGAGAATACGACAGATCCTTATGAGTCTCGCAATGGTTGGGGTATTGGTGGATTTGCCAATTCTGATAATTGGAGTCCAACCTATGAATTGAAAGCAGCTGATGGTCAGAATTTTGATCTCTTTGTTACAGTAGGTGATTTCAAGAAGGCTGCCAAAAATGGTACAGATGCTTATGTTGATGGTCAATATCATAAGGGTGGTGTAACTTTCAATATCTATAATGGCTGCAAGATAGCTCACGCTTATATATTATTGGAAGATAATACTCCAACTAATATATCAAATTCCCTTGTAGCCCCAGTTGCTAAGAACGCTCCGATTTATAACCTTGCTGGTCAGCAGGTTAATACGTCTTATAAGGGTGTAGTAATCAAGAATGGTAAAAAGTTCGTTCAGAAATAGTATAGAGTTATATTTTTAGTTTTGTTGATAAAAAAGAGAGGGTATGTGAATGCCCTCTCTTTTTGATTTTATCCGTTTCGAACATTGATTAATGTTCAAGATATAGTCCGTTTAGCTTTTCCAGGAAAACACAAACTTCATCATTTATCATTTCCATGAACCCATGAGTCTTCTTGTTCGATACACCAGGATATGGAGTATAGTAATGCTCCTCAATCGGTTCTCCCTGGTTTCTGCCAAACATCAGGTAAGCTATGTGATGCTGCTTGAGTACTGTAAGCAATGTCTCTGAAAAAACACTGGAATCACCAATAGATTCTACTCCTGTTGTCAGTCCGAAGGCATTGTTGTGGTCTTGGGCAAAAGGCAGAGCCTGCTTCACAATCTCTTTGATGCTCTTCTGGTAGAGTGGGAGGTCGATGGCATTTTTGCTTTGCAGATATGTCACGTTGATCACATCAATCTTGTTGTCCGGATAGCGATCCATCAGATTCTTGCCCGGCTGGTAGGTTTCAGAATAACTATAAACTACATTCGTTACATCCTCGTCATCCAAGAGATCCTGTATCTTCTTGTAAAGACTGATATAGTCGTCTTTGCTGAGTTTACAGTACCATGTCTTACCGTCTACAGGAAGAAGATTGAGTACTACAGGTGCTTTGATACCATAACCATCTTGCAGTGTATCAAGATATTTGGCAACCTGTTTGGTATATTCCTCCAGCATATCATCATTGCCGTTATAATCAGGCATTGTCCAGTTCATGATGAGTAAGCCTCCCTTACGGAAGTGTTTCAGCACATCTTCCCTGATAGCCTTGAATGGAACGCCGTCTATGTTCTGTGATTTTCCATTTTCAATGCCAGCCAACTCATATCCATTTGCAGCTGGTCTGTAACCGCAGAGAGTTTTCAAGTCGCATCGGTCGCTGTCACATTGCCAGCGGTTCCAGCCTATTCCGGTTAAGGTTCCATACATCTGGCCTATCAGCGTACCTTTGTTGGCATACGCCTTGATGTTGGTTTTCAGATTCTCTGTGCGGGTTGTGAGACCGCTCATGGCAATCTCGTCATACGATTTCTTTTTCTTCTCACCGCATGAAGAGAAAGCCAGGAGGGCCGCGAACATCAATATAATATATTTGATTCTCATAATTTGTTATTCATTATAAGCCTTTTTCATAGCTTCCACTACTGTAGGGAGTGTCCACTGAGGAACTGTTCTGTCTTTTCCGTCGAAGATGCTCATCCAGTAGAAGGTCGCTACGCCGTATGCCTTTGCCTGCTTCACGATGTCGGCAGCCTGGTCGGCAGCAGCCTGAATCTCGCTGGCAGAACTGGTTTTGCTGACACTCTTGCTTCCGTGTGTACCGTATTCGCCGATGATGCAAGGTATGCCCTTGCTGATGAACTTATTTTTCAGGCGGGTGAACATATCAGCGATTTCCTTGCTGCAGGAAGCATCCCACTTGCCTTTCTGGGCAAACCAGTCCCATGGAGCATAGGTGTGAACTTCTACTGCGATATGACCATCCACCTTGTCGGTAGGGATGGCGAGGTTGTTCAATACGTCGTCACCATTAGCTGCAGCATAGGTATTGATGATGAGGTTGCGGGTCTCGTTGTTGCCACCGGTAGCACGTACTGCATTCACAAAGCTCTGGGCATATCCGTTCAAACCTACGTAGCTGCTAGCATTCTTTGGTGCATTCCAGGTGTTGTCGGCATCAAGCATTTCGTTGTAACCTTCGAACACCAGATGATGGTCGTAGTTCTTGAAACGGGTGGCAATCTGGGTCCAGAGATATTCAAACTTCTCCTTGTTCTCCTTATAGTTGGCTTCATCGGCTTTGATCCAGTGTTTCACATCTTCACTATCAGCACCTGTATCGTGATGAACATTGAGGATGCAGTACATTCCGTTATCAATGACGTAATCTACGATTTCCTGTATTCTGTTCATCCAAGCCTCGTCTACCGTTCCGTCAGCCTTCATGTGCTGGAACCAGGTTACAGGGATGCGGACGGAATTAAAGCCGTTCTGTTTCAGGAAATCTACCATCGGTTTGGTGGTTGGTTCCTGTCCCCAAGCCTTTTCAAAGTCAGTAACCGAGTTGTTGTTCATGTCCATCCACATGGCAACCGCATCTGTACAGTTGCCAAAGTTGGTACCGATGCCCATGTTCTTCACTGCATTTACTGCGCTTTCTTCTACGTAAGTAGCATTTAGGTTAACCTGATCACGCGTAATCACGTACTTACTGCTCATGGCTGCTTTCCACCAATCGTTGGATGGCATGCTGCTTCCATACCAAGGCATGAAGAAACTCCATTTTGCACCGGCGTTCCATGCTTCGTCAATACCTGCTGTAGCTGTATTGTTGTTGGCATCAGTTCCGCACTCAGCCAGAGCGATGAGTTTACCAGGATAGCGTGCCTGAATCTCCTTGAACTCCTGAGCCTGCTTGGCAGCATCATAACCGTAGAGGTCGCGACCGATGATATCTACATACTTGTCGCCAGGATACCAGTCGGCATCATTGTTATAGGTATTTGCATCGCCATTGTAGTTCTGTGTAGTCCAAGCCCAAATCAAGTTGTGGATTCCCTTCTTTTGGAAGTAATCAAACATGGTCTGCCAAAGCTTCTTGTAGGTTTCTGCACCATCATATCCCCACCAGAACCAGGACTTACCCCAGCTGGCACCTGATTTCAGACAGGCATTACCGGCAGCTTCATGGAAAGGACGCCAAACGGCAACAACGCCTGCGTCCTGCAACTTCTGCAGAACTTCTACCACCTTGTCCATCTCCTGATAGAACCATTTGTTCTCCCAAGAGCCAGCAGTAAATACGTTGGCTGCCTTGAAGGTGGTTTCGGATGGGGTGCAGGTCACGCCGCTTCCATCTGTTCCCAGAGTGGTGCTTTCTGTCTTAGGCACGTTGAAGTGCCACATCAGCGATACCAGTCCGCCCTGGTCTGCCCAGTTGGTGACAGGAGTGATGTCGTTGTAGTTGATCCATCCGTTGGAACCCTGCTTAGGTACATAGATATGAATGAAATCATAGCAGTTCATAGCAGGATATTTGCCAGTTGCCTTATAGATTCTATCAGCTTCCTTGGTGTTCCAGTTAACGTCGGCGATAACCGAAGAGAGGATCTTGCTGCCATAATTCAGCTGCAGATATTTGTAGAGACGCTTGGTCTTGTCTGTAGCTGAAGGGTCTGCAAGATTCACATCGCCTACTTCGCTTTCGTGATAGATAGAGAAGGAGATATTGTTGATGTCGTTGATGTCGTAGGTTTCGATAGCACCGAATTCTTCCATCCCCGTCATCACGAATCCTACTTTACCATCTGCAGAGTGTGTGATTTTAGAAACTGGAGCCTTTCCATCTGCTGTCAGATCCCATGCTTCTGTCTTTCCATTCTTGAGGTTGATGGTCAATTTGTCTCCTTTCGTTTGTGCCAAGGCTGTGAATGAAATCATTACTGCCAGGAGTGAGAGTAATAGTTTTTTCATTGTCTTGCTACTTTTAAGGATTTGTTATTGATTTTGATAATATAGATACCATGTGTCAATTCACTGAGATTGATGATGGTCTTGTCGCCAGCTGTGATAGGAGAGAGTTTGATGTTCTTCCCATCCAGTGCGAAGGCGCTTACCTTGTTGTTGGTACCATCCACGATGATGCGGTCACCTTCGAAGGCAAACTTGTTGTTGGTTTCTACCTGCTTGATGCCTGTTGTTGTACCATAAGTGAAGGTGGAAACCTTCCATAGTTCGTAACTGGCAGTAGTAGCTGTAGATTTTACAGTCATCTTATCATCTCCGAAGGTTACTTCCGGTAGAGTGCTCAGTGCAAACTCTATCTTGCTACCATCGTTGAATGAAACAAACAGCGACTTGCCGTCGGCAGCTTTGGCTGAGATGCAACTGAGAGCTACCAGTAAGGATAATGCTATTTTCTTCATATCGGGTTAATGTTTTGGTTAAAATCAAAAATGTGGCGCAGTTGATATAACTACGCCACAAATTTACGAATTATATTTCACATAAATGCGTTTTTTATGTTAAATATTTCTATCTTATGGGAGGATGGCAATCTTAGTTACATTCTTCAAGTCGCCCTGGAGAATGAAGGCTGTATCGCTCCAACCGTCTGAGATGCTGTTTACTGCTTCCATCATGGCTGCATCGAATACCTTCACAATGCAATCCTTGTTGCCATCCCAGTCTGCTGGAGAATCAATGGCACCCCAGTTGGCGTTGTTGATCTGAATCTGACCGGTAGCTCCTGCTTCTTTATAGAAGAGCATCTTGGAACCTACTTTGACACCCAACTTGATGAGGTCTGCCTTCATGATGCGGAAACGACCGGTGTCATCCCAAGTGAAGTTGTATGGATACTTGATGGCGCTGTTGTCCATGTTGGTTGTGATAGTAGCGATATCCTTTTCTGCAGGAACCACCTTGAACTCAGGACCTTCAATCTTGTTGCCGTCTGGGTCTTCCATCACGATCTTGTAGGTACCAACTTCTGCATTGGCAGGAACCTGGCATACAATCTCTGTGTTGGTGCGAGATGTATAGCGGTTTACCTTATAAGAACCGATATAGAGGTTTTGGATGTTCTGGAAGTTCTTACCTGTAATAGTGATGGTTGAACCTGCGATAGCCTCACCAGGAGCGATGGAAGCAATAGCTGGATCTGTTGCTGCCTTAATGCTCAATTGACCATCGATGTTGACAGTAGTACCATTCTTCAGGTTGAGCTTGAAGCCTGAACCGGCGCAGGCTGTAGGAACTGTCACTCCGATGGCATTGGCGGTACCCTTGAAGTCGGTTACGGTCTGCTCTACATCGCCAGGGAAGGTGACGCTAGCTACGAGGTCGAGGTCTGTACCCTTGATGATGGTCTTCTCGCCAGCTGTGATGGCTGCTGGTGTGCAAGAAGTTACGGTTGGCTTAACCAATGTATAGGCTACTGTTACAGTCTTACCATTATCAAGACTCAAAGTGATGTCGCCTTCCTGTGCATCCTCTGGTACTGTAGAAGTAACCTTTGTTGTCTCAACCTTGTTAAGCTTAGATTCCTTGGCGTTAGGGAATGCGATACCTGTAATCAGATCCATATCCTTACCGCTGATAGTTATCTCTTCACCATTCTTGATAGGGGAAGGAGTTGCAACGAGCTGACTAGGAACTACGGTTGTAATCTCACCGAAAGGAATTCTTATACCGCTTTTTGTTACGGCTGTAATTTCACCGTCTGCTACCTTAGAAGAGATAATGAAGGTAATCTCAGAAGCTGTTTGTGACTTGAAGTCAGCTGCTTCTACGGTTGCACCATTCAACTCAATACTTGCAATCTGGTCAAGTGAAGTACCTCTGAGGACCTCTGTTTCACCAGCCTTGATGAGAGACTTACCGATAGCATTGTTTGCATCGATTTCAGGAGCATTGATACTTAAAGCACCTTCAGAATACATATAGTTGTTTCCATCGCTAATCTGGAATCTGCCTTCTCCTGCTTCAGCTGGGATAACCAACTGAATCTGATAGCGTGTCTGAGATTTAAAATTCTCGGCATCCATAGTCGCGCCATTGGCAAAAATGACAGATGTAATATTGTTGAGATAATCGCCTTCAATAGTGAGGACGTCTCCAACATTTCCTACCTGGTTTTCCTTGTTTTCACCTACGTAGAAACCTGTGAATTTCAAATTCTCAATGTATGTGATTGGGGTAAGTGTCTTGATTTCACCATTCTTGGCGGTCTTCAATGTAACAATACCTGGTTCACATTTTTCTGCAGGAACTTCAATATTGATTTCTGAGTTTTTTCCTGATGTAACAACATTAATGCTGGTAATAGC
The DNA here is from genome assembly GCA_963594575.1 of Lachnospiraceae bacterium. Lineage (GTDB taxonomy): Bacteria > Bacteroidota > Bacteroidia > Bacteroidales > Bacteroidaceae > Prevotella. The sequence continues at coordinate 9,977 of CAVBFV010000014.1, forward strand.
TTCTGCACCAGGAAGATCTATTTCTGTAATCTGGTCAAGATTGGCTCCCTTGAAAGTAAGGACACCCCCACGGAGTACAGGGTTTGGACCGTATGATAATACAGATATTTCATTGCCATACTGGTCGGTGTTCAAGTCATCACGGTCGCATGATGTGAACGCAAATGTACTGCATATCAGTAGCAGAACCAACCAGAGGAAAGATTTATTATGTCTTTTCATAATGATTGACGTTTATTGTTTTTGTTTGTTTGCAGTGCTGGCAGTTGGATGGCTGCCAGCATCAGCAAATTTTATTCATTGATAGGGCAAACTCGAATGTTATCAACGCAAATTGTTGGTGAGCATTCTACAGTAGCCTCTTTGTATGGTCCTGTATAGAGGAACATGGTCATACCTGTGAGATTCTCAAACTTCAAACCACCCAATTTGTTTCCATATCTGTCGTATGCGAATTCTGATAATGGAATAGAAACAGTCTGCCAGTTTCCTGAAGTGCTGAATGTGTTGTTGGTTGCTCCATACCATGGAGTCCAAAGTGCACGTGGAAACTTGTCATCTGCAAGATAGTTGTTGTTGCCTGTTGAGTATGTTACCTGGTCGTTACCGGTAAAATATACCTGTAATGACAAGCCTGTCCAATCATTAGGAATGTTAACCTCAAACTTCACTTGCATGTTGTCAACATCATCCCATTTCATCAGCGAGTTCAACTCAGGATAACCTGCAGCCGGCTCTGGCCAGTAGTTGAATGAGTATTCATCTTCAGCCCATGAATCGAAATTAACGGTCTTGCCTCCTAAGTAGTAGTAATTTCCGTCAAGAGGCTGAACTCCTTCAACATCATTCCTCATACGGTTACCATTTAGAATTCCATCACGCCAGCCATGACCTGTTGCTATTGCGTCATCTCCGTCATTATCCCAGTCGAAGAGTATGCAGCGGTCGTCACGGAAATAGAACTTAGACTTACCTTTTCCATACATGCTTTCTACTGTGACAAATCCTTTCTGTGCACCTTCTGGTACCACAAAAGTAACGGCACTCTTGGAAATGCTCTTGAAATCTGTAACATCTACGTTGCCTGGGAATGTGATTTTAAGATGAGCATTCTCGTAATCCAGCAGGTAGTCACCTTTCAGGGTTACGGTTTCGCCATCTTTTGCAAACTCATTGCTCAATGATGTTACCACCGGTTCTGGTACGAGCGTCTTGAAGTCATATTCAGTACACTCACCATCCTTGTTGTACATGTAGATCTTATTGGTAGGATTGTCAGTAAGAGTCTTTGGTACATCTACAATCAAGGTATGGTCTGTAATCATACTTGTATTCAAAATGGCTTGCTGGTCGTTGAAGAGCATTTTTGTTATACTTCTCAAGTTGTTACCGACCAGGCAGATACTTGTACCCATGTATGCTCCAGTTAACATGGAATCTTTCTTGGTTACATCGCACAGGCGAACGTAATCAATAGAAGGAGTTCCACCAGCTATTTCATATTTGTCAGGCTCATCCACACAACTTGTGATACTGAGACCTGTAAAAGCTGTAGCTCCTAGAAGCATGATACTTAATATTTTATTATTTAGCTTCATAATTGTTCTATTTTTGAGGTTTCTTATATTAATAAGTAAACTGAGAAATGTCAACATGCTGTGGTGCCTCCAGCAAATGAGGGTTCATGGTTGCATCTTCTGTAGGGAATGGGATGGTAAAACTGCTCACCTGAACGTTCTGATGCTTACCAGGATCATCATTGTATCTTACATCGCTGTTCAAGTTCCAAGGACCATCATAGCTACCCTTGTTGTACCATGTCTCATAGAGCGCATTTAGACCATAATACTCATTTCTCTTCTGTGCGTTCAACTCAGCAATTGTTGCATCAGGATCGAAGTAGAATCTGCGTACGTAATCATACCAGCGATCGCCCTCAAGTGCTAACTCCAATCTGCGCTCCTTCCATACATCTTCGAAACTGATAGATGTTGGGCGTTCGTATGTAGATACCGCACGGTTGCGAACTTTGTAGAATGCATCAATGGCAGATGCATCTGTTGTTGAGCCTGCATTGCCAATCTTGGCTTCTGCATAGATGAGATAAACATCTGCAAGACGTAACAGCTGAGTATAGTTACCATAAGCCATCACATCAAAGTCGCAGCCGATATACAAGTTATGGTCAGCTTTGTCACCAACAAGATGTTTTGCACATTGTGCTCCTGTTGGAGTCTGGAGTTCTCCGTTACCTTGGTGCTTCTCGTATCCTTTATATACGTGCTTCAAGAAGTCGAAACCACCGCAGTCTGTGTAGAAATAATCATATTTGTCACCAGCCATGATCATAGTTGCTTTACGGCGTATATCGGTGTTGTTTCTAGTCTGGCTTGCAGGATTGTCTCCGAAAGCTTCTATCAGGTCTACTGATGGACCAGCCCATCCTCCCCAGTTATTTCCGGTTTCGTCAAAACCTTTAATACTGAGGTCACTTTGAAGCGTGTTCTGACATGTCCAAGGGTCACGTGAGGCACGCCAGTGCCATGCGATGAGTGATTCAGGACCTTTGTATGCGCTGTAGAACATTGCTGGGAAATTGGCTGCAGGTTCCAAACTTCTGCCACTATTGTCTATAACATCCTTTGCATATTTGGCAGCGTTGTCAAGATCTTCCTGGTTGCGCTGGTGATTGGTGGTCTTGATATATGCCACACTTCCCTGCTCATAAGTTGTAGTTGCTGGATCAAAACCAGACTTAGTCAGGTAAACCTTGGCAAGCAAGCCTTCTGCGCTGTATTTGTCAATACGTCCAAGACCCGTAGGATCTTTCTCTGGTAACAGTTCTATGGCTTTTTTCAGGGTCATGATGATGTAATCGTATACATCCTCAATGTTGGCCTTATACTGGTCATTGTATGTACCGGCACCGATAATGTCTGTGTTGTTATGGATGATTGGCACTGCACCGAATGTACGTACAAGATAGAAGTATGCCATAGCTTTCCATGTCAGGCATTCTCCCATACATGCACTCTTAACGCTTGCGCTTGCGCTGGCACCTTTCAGTTTGTCATAAATGGTATTGGCGTAGGCATTGACTGTCCAAAGTGAATAAGACATATTTTTCAAGTCGGCATTGTTGGCAGATACACTACAATTCCAGTATTGGGTATTATCATCACCATACCAGTAATAGTTTCCTGACATTACTTCAGCAACTTTGAAGAAGCCTCTTTGGAAATCATACCATGGCATACTGTACAGAGAATTGGCACCTTGATAGCACTCTGTATCACCATTATAGAACGTGTCTGCATTGTAGTTGGAGTTGTCTGGCTGATCCAGAAAGTCCCCGCAAGAAGACAAACTGAGACCCAAGACGAATGCGCAAACGGCCGTTTTATATATATTGTATTTTTTCATAATTGTTTATTCTTTTGTTATTTAATTAGAAAGCAAGGTTGATACCGAAAGAATATACCGTTGGTGAAGGATAACGTCCGTTATCTACACCGAAGCTGTATCCCTGTGAATCGGATGTACTTGCACCTACTTCTGGGTCATAACCGTCGTAACCGGTAATAGTGAAGAGGTTCTGTATATTTGCATATACTCTCAAACTTTCAATATGAAGGTATCTTGCATACTTTTTAGGCAATGTATAACCTAAAGTAATATTCTTCATCCTCAAGTATGATCCATCTTCAACATATCTGTCACTGATTACGGTAGAGTTGCCTGCTGGGTCACCGATAGCAAGACGTGGAATGTTGGTTCCTGCGTTTACTACATAAATGTTGTCTACGTCATCATACCAGTTGTATACAGTATTGGCATTGTTGCCTTTATAACCATTACTGTAGTCCTTGTTCGGATCAATTGGAGCCAGTACGGCATGATTCTTGACACTTGCACTCTGGTTTACCCAAGCGTTGTTCATCCTGCTCATGCTGATATTCAGGTAGTTCATAACCTTGTTTCCAACCGAACCGCTGACGAACAATGTCAGGTCGAAGTCCTTATAACGGAATGTGTTGGTCCAACCAAATGTATATTTAGGCTGTGGATTACCGATGTAAGTCTTGTCGTAATCGTCGATAACTCCATCAGGCTTTCCGTCAGGACCTGAAATATCCTTAAACTTGATATCGCCTGGCCATACGGTTGTTCCCTTATTCAGGGCTCCTTCCTTGTAGCTCTTAGGCTTAGGAGAGTTTTTGATATCTTCAAAATCCTTGTATACGCCATCGGTCTGATATCCCCAGAATTGATAGAGAGGTTTGCCGATGTTACTTACACAGACAACGTCGTTCCACTGGCCATAGCCAATGATGTTGGCATTGGTTGTGCCGCTGAGACCTACCAGTTTGTTCTTGTTCCAAGAAATGTTGAACTCTGTATCCCAAGAGAAGTTCTTGGTGGTAATAGGATGTGCGTTTACTGCCAACTCGAAACCGGTGTTCTTGATCTTACCGTAGTTACCCCAAGGAGCGTTAAGACGTGACGAGAGATTACCTTGCGTTCCCATGTATGAAGCCAACTGTAATGGCATCAACATATCGTTGGAAACCTTGTTGTACCAGTCGAGAGTGAAACCAATCTTATCATTGAAGAGTCCAAGATCGAGACCGATATTGGTCTGTTCCTGAGTTTCCCACTTGATAGAAGTGTTTGGAATATTGGTAGGACGGTACGCAACGCTTGTTTGACCAACAAGGAACTTAGTTACCGTAGAACCCCATTTATAAGCACCAATATTAGCATTACCAGTCTGACCCCAGCCAATACGAATCTTACCATTGCTCAACCATTTACCTGCGATGCTCTTGATAAACTTCTCGTTAGAGAAACGCCAGCTTGCAGCGAAAGAATGGAATGATGCCCAACGGTTTTCTGGACCGAAGTTAGAACTTCCGTCACGACGGAATGTATATGTTGCTAAGTAACGGTCATCGTAGTTGTATGTCTCACGTGTAAAGAATGATGACATGGTTGTAACACCGAATCCTGACTTGATGATAGGAGTGCTGGAACCCAAAGATGGCAAATGGATCATATTGTTTGGCAAATTAGAGTTTTCCTGATAGGTATAATCCCAGTCACTACGCCAAGCTTCCTGACCCAGCATGGCTGTGAAAGAATGCTTTTTGATACTTCCATTATAAGTAATGTAGTTTTTAAACTGCCAATACTTGCTTGTATTCTTCTGCCAACTTGCTTTGTTTGTATCCTGGTCCCAGTTTCCTAAGTGCATTGTAGGTGTGAATACCTCTGCATCACTCCATGACAAGTCGTAACCCAACTCTGTATGCCAGGTGAGGTTCTTTATAGGAGTAATGTCTGCAAAAATGTTACCGGTCAGCTTGTTGCGCTTCATTGTGATATCCTTGCTCAATGCCTGTGCAATAGGGTTTGGTGAAGACCAGCCGTCACGTACTACAGATGTATAGTTTCCGTCTACGTCATAGATTGCAATATCTGGAGGTGTAGTCAATGCGTATGTAATAACACCTTCTGTACCATCAGCATGGAGCAGGCGCTCCTTGGCTCTTGTGTATGTAGTATTCATACCTATCTTGAACCATTTCTTCAGTTGAGCGTCCAGATTGGCACGTACGTTCAAACGCTTGAAGTTAGAACCGATGATAGTACCATCCTGATCCATCATACCGCCACTAACATAGTACTTAACCTTTTCTGTACCACCTTGTGCAGCAACCTGATGCTGGTGCTGGAAAGCTGTGCGGAATACAGCGTCCTGCCAGTTGGTTCCTCGACCCAAGATAGATGGGTCTGAGAAATCAGGACGTGCCTGATCCTGTGAAATCCATCCGTTGTTTACAAAATCATTATAATATTCTGAGAATTCACGAAGATTCAGAATGTCAATACGCTTTCCCTGGTATTGCCATGCTGCCATGCCGTCGTATGTAAATTTTGCTTCTCCAATCTTACCCCGTTTGGTTGTGATAAGTACAACACCATTTGCACCCTGGGCACCATAGATGGCTGTAGCAGAAGCATCCTTCAGAATTTCCATACTGACGATATCGGCTGGGTTGATAGTTGACATTGGTGATACGGTAGAAACAGAACCGTTTCCTAAGGCATCTCCCAAACCTAATGAACCGCCGCTTGAACCGCCGCCCTGGAAGATGACACCATCAATGACATAAAGTGGTTCTGCACCGGCATTGATGGTTGACTGTCCGCGAACTCGGATTGAGGTAGAAGAACCTGGAGCACCTGAAGTCGCTACAGATGTAACACCGGCAACGCGACCTTGGAAACTCTGGTCTAAGTTTGTGATAATAGAACCTTTGATTTGGTCTTCTCCCATGGAAACAGAAGCTCCTGAGATGTCGCTCTTCTTCATGGTACCATAACCTACAACTACCACCTCGTCAAGACTGTTGTTGTCTTCTACCAAAGTGATGTCGTACTTGCTTTGGCCTCCTACTTTGAAAGTTTTGGTAACATAGCCTACGTAAGTTACCTCTACAGTCTGTCCGGCAGCTACATTTAGTGTGTAGTTACCATCAAAGTCTGTCACTGCGGCATTTTTTGTGCCTTTCACTTTTACTGTTGCACCGATGATAGGACCCATTGCATCGGATACGTTACCAGTAATCTTCTTGGTCTGTTGCACAGCCTGATTCGTTGTAATCTGAGCTGCAAAAGTTTGCTGAGGGGAGATGCCGAGAAGACTCAGGGCAGCTACGCTAGCAAGCAACTTTTCTCTACTTTTAAAGTTCATACAATTTTTGTTAGTTGGTTAAAACAGTTTGGCTCTTTCGCTTATACCATTGGTACGGGAAAGAATCCAAAACGGATTATTGCTCTCTGATAGTTTCTTCGTCATCTTGCCTGATGGGAAGAAAGGGCTAGAGGCTAGCTCTAGGTTGCATTTACTTTTTCCATTGTTGTGATTATATTTATTTGTTTTTATATTGTTTATTCTAAACCTTTAGGCTGTTTTGTAAATCTGCTGCAAAGATACTGCTTTTTAGCAAAATAGCTTGTACATATTTTGCCGATTACTAATACTTTTCTGCTTTAGTGAAAATAAAATGTAATTTTCGTCATATTTATTAAAGATTAAGTGTTAGCGTTACAATTTATTTACTTGATGGTTGATTTATATTGATTATTCTATTATTTATCTATTATATATAAGGTACGCGTACATTATTTATTATATGAATTGTCATAACCTTTTGTACTTTGTTAATTGATCTTTGGTTGTTTTCGGGCAATTCTTGAGTTAAACAGAGTGTGTGTTTTGCTGTTTTCTTTGCTTTTTCTGACTTGATGTGCATCAATTCTTATTTCTGTTTTCAGATATTTCCGAATATTTTTCTGCCTTTGCAACAAAGTATGTTTATTCAGCAAAATAATACACGGATATATCAGAAATAATGCCTAACTTTGCAACCGTAAAACAGAATGTTTAACTAACAAGATTACCAACGACAATATGAATCATCGAATTGCAAATGTTTTTAGGTTAATAATTATAGGTGTTCTGATGAGTGTGCTGGGGTCTTCAAGCCTCAGCGCACAAATCAGAGGAAACAACATCGTTGTAACGGTAACCCCTGATCATCAGGACTGGAATTACCGGGTAGGCGAGAAGGCTAACTTCACGGTGAATGTGAGAAAGAGCGGTACGCTACTCAATCAGGTGAAGGTTGATTACGAAGCTGGACCGGCAATGTTTCCGGAGGTGAAGAAAAGTACCACTCTCAAGGACGGAACCATGAAATGGTGCGGCAGTCTGAACAGACCGGGCTTCTATCGCCTGAAGGTTATCGCTCATGTAGACGGCAAGGATTACGAAGGACTTTGCACGGCAGGTTTCTCTCCAGAGAAGATCCAGCCTTTCGCACAGGAACCTAAGGATTTTGATGCTTTCTGGAAGAAGGCACTGGATGAGGCTAGACAGAATGACCTCAATCCTACCAAGGTGCTTCTGCCTGAGCGTTGTACCAAGGATAAGAATGTATATGAAATCAGCTATAACAACAATCGCTGGGGCTCTAAGATGTATGGCATCCTGAGTGTACCGGTCAAGGAAGGTAAATATCCTGCTTTGCTCCGTGTGCCTGGTGCGGGTGTCCGCCCTTATGCTGGCGATACTTATACGGCTCCTGCTGAGTGCATCGTACTGGAAATCGGTATTCACGGTGTTCCTGTTACCATGCAGCAGAAGGTTTATGATGATCTCGCCAATGGCGAACTGAACGGTTACTGGGATACCAATCTTGAAAATCCGAACCGCAATGCTTATAAGCGTGTGGTTACCGGTGCGGTTCGTGGTGTGGATTATATCGCTTCTCTTCCAGAGTGGAACGGCAAGACTATCGGTGTAACCGGTTCTTCGCAGGGTGGTTTCCTTTCCATCGCTGTGGCTGCTCTCGACAAGCGAATCACATTCCTGGCTCCTGTTCATGATGCCATGTGTGATTATGAGGCAGAGATTCATGGAGTTGCAGGCGGCTGGCCTCACTACTTCTATAAGGAAGACAAGGCGCAGGGTGCTGCATGGAAAGAGCAGAAACTTACGGATCTGGAAAAGGCAAGACTCGAAGGAGCACGCTATTATGATGGCGTCAACTTCGCCCGTCGCATCACCGTTCCTGGCTGGTACAGTTTCGGCTATAATGATGAGGTGGTTCCGCCTACATCATCTTACGGCCTTTATAATTCGGTAAAAGCGCCTAAGACCTTGAGTCTGTATCAGATGACCGGTCATTACTGGTATCAGGAACAGTGGGATGAGTGGCAGGCTTGGATAATTCAGCAATTAAAGAAATAGATATATGTTAGGAAAAAGAATTTTGATTGGTGCAGCTTGCCTTATGGCGATGCAAGGAGCTGTGGCACAGGTTGATGGCGTTACGGGCGCATCAGTCCAGACTGCCAATACCTCTTGCTGCAAGGTTAAAAAGCAATGTTGCAATACTCCGGCAGAGCAACTGAAGGCAAGACTGCAGAAATTACTGAATAAGGGTATCATGCTCGGACATCAGGATGATCCGGTGTATGGCACTACTTGGAAATGGGATGAAGGAAAGAGCGATGTACTCCTCACTACAGGTGATTATCCTGCTGTGATGGGTTTCGATCTTGGAAAAATAGAGTTGGACAGCAAAGAAAATCTCGATGGCGTCTCTTTCGATCGTATGCGAAAAGAGATTATTGCCCAAAATGAGAGAGGAGGCATCGTCACTTTGAGCTGGCACCCTTGGAATCCGGTAACAGGCGAGAATGCCTGGGATCCGAAAGGTGATGCTGTAGCTGCTGTTCTGGATGGTGGCGCACAGCAACAGAAGTTTGATGGCTGGCTCAAGAAGGTTGCCGATTTCATCCTTTCTTTGAAGACAAACGATGGTAAACTGGTTCCTGTCATCTTCCGACCATGGCATGAAATGAATGGCGGATGGTTCTGGTGGGGAGCTAGCAGTTGCACACCTGCACAATATAACCAATTATACGTAAAAACCCTAAATATACTTACTAAAGCAGGGTGCAATAACATCGTTTGGGCTTGGTCACCAAATCTCGGCAGCGAGAAGACGGTAGAAAAATTCCTGGAGCGATTCCCGGGAGAAAAGTATGTGGATATGCTGGGTGTTGACGTCTACGAGTTCGACAACAGCGATGCCAACTATCAGCAGAACCTTGCTGCTACGCTCGATGTGCTGATGGAGGCAGCCAAGAAGGTTGGCAAGATTCCTGCCCTCACCGAAACGGGTTGCCGAGGTATCGCCAGCAAGAAGGACTGGTTTACCCAAACCCTTTGGCCTGTACTTCAGAAGTATCAGTTGAGTTATGTACTCTTCTGGCGTAATGCCTGGGATAAACCTCAGGAGGAAGCCTATCTTCCTGGAGTAGGCGATGGTGCTATCGTCGAGGACTTCAAGGCATTCAAGAAGGAAAAGAAAGTCCTCTTTGCCAAAGACATTTTAAAGGTTAAATAAATGTTGAATGTTGAATGTTTAATTGGCATTAGTTCAATGTGCATTTTATACTCAACATTCAACATTCAACATTCAACACTCAACATTAATATAAAATAAAATATGACTACATTTCAAGACAAAGTGAAAGCACTCCGCGCTCATCATGAGGAATTGCTGAGCCGTAAGAATGAACCGGTAGAGTGGGGAAATGGTATCTATGAAAAGTATAAGAACCCAATCCTTACTGCAGAACATACACCATTGGAGTGGCGTTACGACTTCGATGAGAAGAGTAATCCGTATCTCATGCAGCGCATCATGATGAATGCTACGCTCAATTCGGGTGCCATCAAGTGGAATGGTAAGTATCTCCTCGTTGTTCGTGTAGAGGGTGCTGACCGCAAGAGTTTCTTTGCCGTAGCAGAGAGTCCTAATGGTGTTGACAACTTCCGTTTCTGGGATGAGCCTATCACCATGCCTGAGGATGTTGTTCCGGCTACCAACATCTATGATATGCGACTTACAGCTCATGAGGATGGCTACATCTATGGCGTATTCTGTGCAGAGCGTCATGATGATGATCAGCCTGGCGACCTCAGTGCTGCTACTGCTACTGCAGCCATCGCCCGTACCAAGGACCTGGTAAACTGGGAGCGCCTTCCTGACTTGAAGACCAAGAGCCAGCAGCGCAATGTGGTTCTCCATCCGGAGTTCGTTGATGGCAAGTATGCTTTCTATACCCGTCCACAGGATGGTTTCATCGATACAGGTTCAGGTGGTGGTATCGGTTGGGCACTCGTTGATGACATCACTCATGCCGAAATCAAGGAAGAGAAGATCATCAATGCCCGTCACTACCACACTATCCAGGAGGTGAAGAACGGTGAGGGACCTCATCCTATCAAGACCGACAAGGGCTGGTTGCATCTCGCTCATGGTGTTCGTGGTTGTGCCAGTGGTCTCCGTTATGTGCTCTATATGTATATGACCTCTCTTGAGGATCCTACAGAAGTGATAGCAGAACCAGGTGGATACCTCCTCGTACCAGAAGGTCCTGAGTATATTGGTGATGTGATGAACGTAGTGTTCACCAATGGTTGGATTGCTGATGAGGATGGCAAGGTATTTATCTACTATGCTTCTTCTGATACACGTATGCACGTAGCTACCTCAACCATCGACCGTTTGGTAGATTACTGCATGAATACTCCAAAGGATGACTATCGCACTCAGTTCTCTGTAGAGAAGATCAAGGACTTGGTGGCTAAAAATAAAAAGACATTAGGTAAATAAGTATAAAGGTATTAAGATTGTAGGGATTCTCAACCTTCGTCCGTATTCTTTGTATGGACGAGGGCGGAATCCCTTTTTCGTAAAGTTCAATGTTCAAAATTCAAAGTTCAAAGTAAAAATGGCTAGTTTAAAGGAAAAAATTGCTTATGCTTTGGGCGATGCCGCTGCCGGTGGTATCGTTTGGAAGGTGATGTCTATCGCTTTCCCTCTGTTTTTTACCAATGTCTTCGGACTCTCTTTTGCCGATGCTGCCGTGCTGATGTTGGTGGCTCGTATGTTTGATGTGGTGACCGACCCTCTGATGGGTAGTCTTGCCGACCGTACACAGAGCCGCTTCGGTACCTATCGTCCCTGGTTGATTTATGGAGCCATTCCTTTCGGATTGGTTTTCGCGCTCCTGCTCTATACGCCTGATTTCGGTCCGGTGGGCAAGCGTATCTATGCCTATGCCCTCTATCTTCTGATGATGGCGATATATACGATGGTGAATGTACCTTATGGTTCCCTGCTCGGTGTGATGACCGAGGATGATGACGAGAAGAACCAGTTCTCATCCTTCCGTATGGTGGGTGCCTATGCGATGGGATTCGCCACATTGCTCTCTTTCCCATATCTTCAGGAGATGGTGGGCGGTACTGCTACCCATCAGTATGCCGTTATCGGTGCCATCCTGGGTGTGGCTGCAGCCGTGATGACCCTGGCTTGCGGTCTTCTTACCAAGGAGCGGCTGAAGCCGAAGAGAGCTGAGAAGTTCTCCTTCCGACAGTTTGCCGACCTGGTACACAACAAGGCTTGGCTCTACATGACCGCCATAGCCGTATGTACCAACTTCTTCAATGGTTTCCGCTATGCTGTAGCGGGTTATATGTTCGACTACTGCCTGCATGGCAATGTCACCATCGAGGGATTGATCATCAACTACACGGTGTTCATGGCATTCGGTGAGGTAACCTGTATGATTTTCGGAGGAGTATCTCCTTGGTTCACCCGTGTAGTAGGCAGCAAGCGGATGGCATTCTTCTGGGCAGCAACCCTCTGTCTGGTTCTTTCATTGGCATTCTTCTTTATCCCGATGGATCCTGCTTATATCTGGGTGATGATAGCCCTCGTGGTGTTGACCTCTGTAGGTATCGGTATCTATTCACCACTGTTGTGGTCTATGTATGCCGATGTAGCCGATTATCATACCGATCATTTCGGAACCTCAGCTACCGGTCTCATCTTCTCCTCAGGTACGATGAGTCAGAAGTTTGGTACAGCCATTTCCGGTTCGCTCATCGCCCTTTTCCTGGGTTGGGCGGGTGCCAATATGATTACCGACAAGATGGGTAATACCATGATAGATCCAGCCAGTGTCACCGATTCTGTGCTCACCATGGTGTGGTCTTTGTTCAGTCTTTTCCCAGCATTCATCGCATTCCTGCTGATGGTTCTTGCTTGGAAGTTCCCTATAAAAAAGTAATAATATGGAAAATCTGAAAAAAGCAATGAAGGATGTGTTGGAAAACAACATCCTCAACTATTGGATTCACAAGGTAAAGGATGAAGAGAATGGTGGCTTCTATGGACGTGTCGATGGCAACGACCAGGTACATCCTGAAGCCGAGAAAGGTGCAGTAATGAATGCCCGTATCCTGTGGGCCTTTTCTGCAGCCTACCGGGTATTGAAGAAGCCAGAGTATCTGGAGGCTGCAACCCGTGCCAAGGAGTATGTGCGTGATCATTTCCTGGATAAGGAATATGGTGGCATCTACTGGAGTGTTGATTACAAGGGCAATCCGCTTGATACCAAGAAGCAGACCTATGCCATCGGCTTTGCCATCTACGGATTCTCCGAGTATGCGCGTGCCACAGGTGATAAGGAAGCGCTGGATATTGCCATCTCGCTTTATCACGATATCGAAAAGCATGCCTTCGATGCCAAGAACAATGGATATATTGAGGCGCTGACCCGTGAATGGCAGCCTATTGCAGATATGCGACTCTCTGATAAGGATGAGAATGGTTCCCGTACCATGAATACCCATCTGCATATCATTGAGCCTTATACCAATCTCTATCGTGTGTGGAAGACTGAAGAGCTGGAAAAGAGCATCCGCAATCTCCTGGATATCTTTACCGATAAGTTGCTCAATCAGGAGACCTATCATCTCGACCTCTTCTTCAATGATGAGTGGGAAGGTAAGAGAAACATTGAGAGTTACGGTCACGATATCGAGGCATCCTGGCTGCTCCACGAAACAGCGCTCGTCTTGGGCGATAAGGAAGTACTCCATAGGATAGAACGCATCATCCGCCGCATTGCCGATGCTGCTGATGAGGGCTTGCGCCCTGATGGCAGCATGGTATATGAGCATTGGAAGGATGGTGATCGGTTTGATCTCCAGCGCCAGTGGTGGGTACAGTGCGAGAATATCATCGGACATATCGATCTCTATCAGTATTTCCGTACGGATGAGAATCTCGAAGTGGCCATTCGTTGCTGGAACTATGTGGCAAAGCATCTCCTGGATCTGCAGAACGGAGAGTGGCACTGGGCTATCCTCGAAGATGGTACGGTGAATAAGGAAGATGATAAGGCGGGCTTCTGGAAGTGCCCTTATCACAACTCTAGAATGTGTCTCGAACTGATAGAGCGTGAATATTAGAATATTCATAGATATAGTTGATTGTTAGGTTGAGTCTTGCAGCTTTCACTGCTTACGCGGTTTTTCTTCTTTCCGGAGAATAATTTGCGTAATTTGTGAAAACTGTGAGACTTTTTTTGTTTATTCCGAATAAATATTGTATATTTGCAGTCTGTAGAATCGAGACTTGCCTGGAGCCAGTCTCATTCTGTATTCAAGATTCAATACTCAATATAAGAAAAAATGTACATAGCAGTAGCAGGAAATATCGGTAGTGGAAAGACCACGCTTACCAAGATGCTCTCCAAGCATTACGGCTGGAAACAGTACTTGGAGCCAGTGGCAGAGAATCCCTACATCGATGACTATTACAAGGACATCCCCCGATGGGCTCTCAATATGGAGGTCTTCTATCTGAAGCAGCGATTCAAGAATCTGCTTGAGATTCAGCATTGTAAGGAGACTGTCATTCAGGATCGTACCATCTTTGAGGGAGTGTATGTCTTTGCAGCCAATAATAGAAAGATGGGCAATATGGACCAGCGCGACTTCGATACCTATATGGAACTCTTCGAGTCGATGATGGAAGTGGTGGAGATGCCGGAACTGATGATTTATCTCCGTTCTTCTGTTCCTCATCTTGTGAAGAATATTCAGAAGCGAGGTCGTGATTACGAGCAGAAGATGCCTATCGATTATCTCGAGGGAATCAATCTTCTCTACGATGATTTCATCATGAACAAGTATAAGGGTAGGGTGCTGGTAGTAGAGGTGGATAACCTCGACTTCGAGCATAATCCCAAGCAGTTTGGAGATATCATCGACAAGATAGATGCCAAGCTCTTCGGCCTCTTTTCCAAGGAAGAATAATCTTCTTAAGAGAATCATATTTACTAATCAAAAAGTTCATAGTTCAAAGTTCAAAATTCAAAGTAAGAAAATGCATATAGCAATAGCTGGAAATATAGGAAGCGGCAAGACTACCTTGACCAAGATGCTTGCCAAGAGATATGGCTGGAAGGCAAACTTCGAGCCGGTAGATAACAATCCATACCTTGCCGATTATTACAAGGATATGGAGCGATGGTCGTTCAATCTTCAGATTTACTTTCTGAACAAGCGATTTCACGATGTGGTGGAGATTTCCCGTTCGGAGCAGACCATCGTGCAGGATAGAACCATCTTCGAGGATGCGCGCATCTTTGCCCCAAATCTTCACGATATCGGCATGATGAGCGACAGGGATTTCAAGAACTATACCGATCTCTTCGATTTGATGATCAGTCTGGTGAAGCTTCCAGACCTGATGATTTACATCAAGAGCAGTATCCCGACCCTCGTGAAGCACATCGAGAAGCGAGGCAGAGATTTCGAGAAGAGCATCCGCATCGACTATCTCCAGGGCTTGAACAACCGTTACGAGGAATGGATCAAGGATTACAAGGGCCGACTCATCATCATCGATGGCGATACCTTGGAGTTTGCTGATAATCCTGAGGATTTCCGCAAGGTTACCGATCTCATCGACGCCGAACTGTTTGGCTTGTTCAAATAATAGTTTGGCTTATTCAAATAGCAGAAACATCGTATATTCGCCAGTGCCGGATGCCTGTCCGTCACTGGCGAATGTGTATCCATTATAGTCGGATACTTGCCCGATACAACCTATTTTAGCATCTAATATCCCTTTTTTTGCCCGATATTTAACATTTAACATTAAAAATTATATTCTTTCAGAAATATTTGCTACCTTTGCAGCCGCTTAGAAGCATTTAAACAAAAATAACGTTATAAAAATTTTTATGAACTTTACACTATTTATCACCGTTTTGCTGACGGCTGTAACCTTGGTGG
>CAVBFV010000015.1:0-24581 GCA_963594575.1 Lachnospiraceae bacterium
GCAAGTAGGCGTTTTTTGCGAAAAAGGGTGCGTCATGGACTTATGACACACCCTCTTTTTTTATTCCGACTTCGTCATTTTTTATTCCGACTTCGTCATTCTATCCGCAATATACATACCTGCCAGGATGCAGCAGGCACCTGCCAGAAAGTAGGGTGTTATCTTTTCGTCCAATACCAGAGAGGCGAAAATCATAGTGGTGATAGGATTGAAATAAACCCAGTTGGTAGCTTTCACGGCGCCCAACTTAGAGATACACCAGTTCCAGGTAAGGAAACATATCATGGATGCCAAACAGCCCAGGAACAAGAGATTACCCACCACCTGAGGCTTCATAAACACATCCCATGCCGGCCATCCAGGGATGATAAGATAATAAGGCAAGATGGTAAGCACACCATAGAAGAAGACCTTGCGGGTAATAAAAGCTGCGCCATAATCGCCCGATACCGATTTCATCAGAAGCGAGTAAACCGCCCAGCACATACATGCCGTAAAAGCCAAGGCATCACCTACAGGCGACAGATGCAGCACAAATCTGCCATTCAGCACCACGATAATCATACCTACAAAAGCAAGCAGAGAGCCCAACAGCTGTACCATGTTGATGCGCGAAGAATGGCGATAAACCAGACGTACCAGCAAGGTAGCAAAGAGCGGACAGGAACATACGATGAGCGATGTATTGGTAGTTGTGGTATAATTCATCGCCTCGTTCTCGCTCAGGAAATAGAGTGAACCGCCCGTTATACCCAGCATAGCCAGCTTAAACTCATCCTTCCAGCTGTCAGCAAACATCCGCTTATGATTCACCATCAGCATCATGATGTATGCGATGCTGAAACGGAGCGTAAAGATCTGTGCTGGTGAAAGTCCGTTCAGCATCAGCACCTTGGTAGAAACAAAGGTGGTTCCCCAGATGGCTACGGTGATAAAAGCCACAAGATGATATAATAAATTATTATTATTCTGTCTCATTCTATTTTCCTGATTTTTGAAATTCAACTGCAAAATTATAACTTTTATTCGAAATGAGCAAATTGTAAGCAAGAAAAGCAGAAAAAGACAATAAAAAGAGCGAAATTGGAACAAAAGACTTTATATCACCTGGTGAGTATATACTACAACCCAGAATGAAAAAATCCCCGAATCTCATTTGTTTTGAACTTCGGGGATTTTTTGCATTATAATTTTCTAAGTCTGATACCTGAGAGAAAAGTATTCCCATCTTTCGATTGAAACTTTACATGCAAGCCATCTTTGCCGACCTTTACCAAATAGCTGCGGCGAAGGGCTGTAAAAAAGCCAAATTCCTTGCCTGGCAAAAAATCGGTTTCAATCGATTTTCCATTCACCAACATATCGAATCCTACCTGCTGTCCACCAGCATCAATCTGTTTTTTGTCCTTACCTAAAAGATAAACCGAGCGTGCCAGTTTCTGCCGTGTATCAGCAAACAACAATTCCAGTTCGTAGTTACCTTCAACCACATCGAAGCGATACCCCTCTATACCTTTCTGCATAGTTTGATAAAGAGGACCATCATCCGTACAAGCAATCTCTGTTTGCGTTGCGGCTGATATACCTCCAATATGCCCCCAACTTCCCTTGGAATAAGCGCGGTCAGCTACCCACGTGATACCCGTTTTCTCCGATTGATAATAGCAACGACTACCCACATTAATAGCTATATCATGAAGCAGCGAAACATCTGTTGGTATTTTTTTATAAGTGACCAAAGTCTGATCAACTGTTTCTCCGGCTCTCGCTTCAAGCCGATTATCTCCTTCCTGCCATTCAACCAGAAAGAGGGCAAGATTATTTCCGACCGGCTTAGTCTCCAACATCTTTCCATTCTGCCATAACGAAACTTCCTTGGCATTAGAATAAACTTTTACCTGCTGAAGTTTCTCCACCATTTCTCTATGTTCCCAGTCACGAGTAGCAATATGTACAACAGGCTTGTCTTTTCTCCAAGCAGCCTGAAAGTAATAATATACATCCTTTTTTCTGCGTTCAGGAGTTACCACACCTTTGTTATTGATATGAGGCATCGATTCAGCACGTTCTGCCGAAGAGAAATCGATGAAGTTCCAGTAAGAGCCTCCTAATATATAAGGTGTATTTGAGATTACAGGCAGATAATGCTCAATATATTTCTGCTGATATTCACAGGAAAAATCGAAAGCCTCGCCACAGTTGCTATGAATACGAAGATCACTTCCAGCTCCCCACTCACTCACAATAACAGGATGATGAGGATGCTTTTCCTGCTGTTGCTCTAGATAACGTTCAAAACCGGTCAAATCCCCACCATACCATCCTTGATAAAGATTCCACCCTATCACTTGCGAGTGATTGGCAACAAGATATTTATTGTAATCATCACTACCATGCAAAGCCATCACCGAATGACGAGTGTCATCTTCCTCATGTACAATTTTCTCCAATCTGGCAGCCAGCGCATTGATACGTTCTATTTCCTTTTCAAATTCTGGCTGTTTTGGGAATTCATGGTGAGCCTTAAGTAAGATTTCATTCATGTATCCCCAAAGGATAATGGAAGAATGATTATAATGCTGGCGAATCATCTCTCTGAGCTGTTGGCAAGCATTATCTGCGAACTCATCATCTTCAGGAACATAATTGACTACAGGAATTTCTTCCCACACCAACATACCCAATTTATCGCACATTTCCAATACAGCCTCAGCTTGAGGATAATGAGCCAAACGGATAAAATTGCATCCCATATCCTTGAGCATCCGGAGATCCCGGCGATGCATATCATCATCTAATGCTACTCCATATGGGCGCATATCCTGATGACGACACATACCATTGAGTTTATAAGGCTTGCCATTGAGATAGAAGCCTTTTTGGGCATCAAACTCACACCAACGCATTCCGATGTAATGCTCCTGAACATCTAAAACAGATTCCACCGACTTCTGCAGACTAACTCTATGTTTTTCTGCATCTATAAGCATGGTTTTCACCTTATATAGATTAGGATGTTCCGGACTCCAAAGTATAGGATGCTTTACCTGCTGCAAATTCATCACATTCCGAACAGTTTGCCCAGCCAGGAGTCGGATACGTTTTCTCTGGGTTGAGACGACTTTACCATCAGGTGCATAAAGAGTATTAACCACATAACAATCCTTATCTACAGCGGCATCATTCCGCAATCTTGCCATCACACTCACATTTGCCTTCTCCGCATTAACCTGCGAGGTACTGACAAATATGCCATCGGCACCATCTTCTGTCATTGAGAAATGCTGTTGCTGAGTAGTTATCAACTTAACATTACGATAGATACCTCCCATAAAGGTAAAATCGGCAGAGATAGGAGCAACATGCTGATCAGCATTATCCACGGTAATAAGCAGGTCGTTAGTTTTCAAGGAATCAAGATAAGGTGTCAAGTCGAACACCGAAGCGGTATAACCGCCCCGATGTTCTCCCATCTTTTTACCATTTATATAGATTGTAGACGTTTTATAGGCAGCTTCCAGTTTCAGGAAGTGCCGTTTGTTTGTTGTTTGTAGTTTTCGCTTATAATAACACTTTCCCTGCTTATAATCACGAGTAGAATAAGCATCCGTGTTCCACGTATGCGGCAAGGCTACAGCCTGCCAATGCTGGTTATCCTCACTAAATACCCAACCATCGTTGAGCGACCGGATAGCACTCTGTGCCATCACAGCCGACTCAACAACAGTCATAAAGAAGATTGAAGCGTATAATCTATTAAACTTCATTATATATATTGATAGTAAGTTAGTTATCTAATAAAGCCTTGCGCTGCAGAGCTTCCATATAGAAATAATCGGCATAGTTGATTGGTACATCAATTTCGCTATTACCAGGCTTATGTCCGGTAGAATGAAGTAGGAGAAATCCCTGATTGCTTCCCACAGGTGCCTGGTAATGGTCGATAAGCGAATTGATGATATTGTCAGCGTATGCCTTATATTGCCTGCCCAGTTCAGCATCTACATATCCCTGCAACTCATAAAAGGCAGAAGCCACCAATGCTGCCGACGAGGCATCACGAGGTGCATCAGGAATGGCAGGATCCTTCATATCCCAATAGAATATGCCATCCTCCGGCATATTCTTCAGCGAGAAAAGGAACTTGGCAACATTCTTAGCCTGCTCAAGATAACGCTGGTCGTGGGTATATCGATAGCACATGGTATAACCGTAAAGTGCCCATCCCTGTCCACGACTCCAGAAGGAATCATCACTATATCCCTGGTGAGTAATACGGGAGCGGACTGCTCCTGTCACAGGATCATAGTCAACCACATGAAAAGATGAATAGTCATCCCGGAAATGATTTTTCATTGTCACATTGGCATGACTGACGGCGATATCATAGAAGCTCTTGTCACCCGTAAGCTGATACGCCTCGAAAAGCATTTCAAGATTCATCATATTATCAATGATAACAGGAAACTTCCACTTATCAGCATTATGATCCCAGGAACGTATACAACCAACCTTAGGCGAGAAGCGGGTACAGAGCGTGCGGGCAGCCTGAAGCATTACATCACGATAACTTTGCTCTTCGGTCAACTGATATGCCTTCCCGAAACTATCTCCTATCATGAATCCCAAGTCGTGGGTTCCCCTATGCCACTTGGCACTCTCTATAAGCCAGGTATTGCTCACGGCGTTTTCTCGCCAATACTGCTCATGACTATATTGATACATCTGCCAGAGTGTACCTGCAAAGAAACCAGAACACCAATCCTTGGGACCTACCAGTACAAGATGCCCATCCTTGTCGATGCTACGAGGAGTAACCCTATCCCCCTTGGCTGTTTTCCGGGCCTCAGCAGTACACTTCAAGGCATATCTCAACTGTTCGTCGGCCCTGGCCATCGCATTATCAATCTTAGTAGGTGTTTCATAAAGCAACACGAAGAGGTCGCTCCATTCCCGATATTTCACCTGTCGATAAATATGGAGATAATCCTTTCTGCTCTCATCGAGCGTATAAGCACGATAGAAATCACAAGCCATTTCCTGCTGTTTTTCTTCCCATCCGCTTATCTGCTGATAGGGCCATTCCGTTACACACTTACCCATATAGGAAGCCAGAAAATCCATCGCCTTGAAGAAACTATGTTCATCACAGGTACAATACTTACGGAAATCCAGGCCCTGATGTTTCACCATCAACATCAGGTCAATGATATGGTGGAGATTATACTGCGAATAACCGAATGCCAAAGTGCGCCTCAACTCATGCGGCTGGCTGCCATCAGGAGCTATCTGAGTGGCCATGCGCCGCTTCGGAAAATAAGCAAGAACATCGTTGAAAACCTTCCTGTTACCCGTATAGAGCGAATAGGCCGCCACCTGCACATCGTATGCTATGGCATGATTGTTCTTCTGATTGCTCTCTTCAATAGCTTGCGGATGAGTTAAAAGCCATTTTAAGAATTGCGAAAACCAGGTTTTCAATTGCTTGGAATCCTTCGCAGTAAACGACTTTGATTTTTCCAATAATTGTACACCATCAAGCATATCCACAAATGAATAAGCATCTATCACGCCATAGCATCTTCCATCGGTTTCACCAGGAACATGCTGAGCATAACGAAGATTCGGATTCATTTTGGTTGCTTTATCCAAAAACCATACATGAATCAACTCTGTAGCTTTTTTGGCATAATTCTCATCTCCCGATAAAAAGTAAGCTAGCGAGAGACGATAAACAGCATCTGCCATAATTGCCAGTTTGTTGCGGTCAAACTTATTCAATTCCGGATTAGAAACACCATCTCGCATTTTATAGGGTAACCTATTCGGTTTCGCTTCATCAGGCCAAGCATACCTAGCCAAACTCACATAGTCGTGTTTGGTCCCACTAGAAGGAACATAATCCTTATCCATCACCGAAAGTGGTTTTAGCATCAAGTCATGCATTGCCTGTTTCTCCAAAGCATGATAAGCCTGAGCATACGAAGGCTCAGTAAGGTGCTGTTTCACATATTGCAAATGCTGTACATCTAACACAGACTGAGCGAGTGTGCCTGCTGATGAAAGAAGTAAAGCACACATTGTTATTATTTTCTTTCTCATAAAGTTTAATTGTCTTTAAAGAAATCATTATTAATTATATCTTTTTATCTGTCACTGATTTATTCGTTTACATTTTACGGTGACAAAGATAACAACTATAATAGAAGAAATTTAGTTTCTTAATACATCAAAATTACTATATAAGCAATAATCTACTACATCATGGCTTTCTCATCCACACCATCTATCCTTATTAATCAGCTAGTTATGCCAGCAAACTCCACATCAATTAATTCTCCAAAAATTTTGCATTACACTTTTTTTTATGTACCTTTGCATCGTAAAAATTTTCATTAAGCCCATATGATGAAACTAGAGGAAACTAAATGGATGAGAAATCTCATTATTACTTTATGGCTATTGCTCCCGATAGCAGCCCAAGCACAGATGTTTTGGCAACGTCCTGTTGTCAACTATCATCGTCATACCTACAACGCAGGCAGCCAAAATTGGATGGCAGACCAGCAAACTAATGGTTGGATGTACTTTGCAAACAACAAAGGTCTACTCGAGTATGATGGTGTATATTGGAATTTATATCCAATGCCCCATACTGCCAAGATGCGCTCACTGAAGATAGGAAAAGACAATCATGTCTACGTGGGAGCACAGAAAGAATTTGGCTATTTTACCCCAAACGACATGGGTGGAATGAAGTACCATAGTTTGTCAGAAAAGATAAATCCCCAAACTGTTTCAAATATCTGGAACATACACATCATTAATAATAAGGTATATTATCAAGGTGACCGCTACTTTTTTTGCTATGATAAAGGAAAAATCAGCAGCATAGACTGTAATGGTATATCCTCATCCGGCATGGTATATGGCAAGATCTATTTTACCAATCTTTGGGGGTTATTTACAATTCAAGGTAATCGTACTATAGCTATCAAACATTCCGATTTTCTAAGTCGTTACAATGTTGTAGCCTATTTACCATACCAAGGTAAGCTGATGCTTGTAACCCAAGAGAGTGGAATCTATCTTTATGATGGGAAACAGTTCTATAAAATATTACCTTTCCTAGATACATATCTCCATACACATCATCTTTCGTGTGCCAGCATCCATCAAAACACTTTAGCAATAGGAACATCTGATGAAGGTCTTCTTGTCATAGATCTAGCCACATCACAGGTGGAAAAAATTGATATTGAGAATGGATTACAAAACAGATCTATTCTTTCAATGAAGTTTGACCAAACCAACAACCTCTGGCTTGGACTGGATAATGGTATCGATTATGTATCCCTCGGATCAGATTTATTTTTTCTCAAAAGCAAGCAGACAAGTATCGGTGCCGGATATTGTTCACAATATTTCGGCAGCAAACTATACCTCGGCACCAATCAAGGCGTTTTCTCTACCAACATCCCGACCTCTGTTAATAGTCCTATTCAGTTGAATGCAGTTCCAGGACTTTCGGGATTGGCACATTGTTTTTATTCACATGACAACAAACTGTTTATTGGTGGAAGAAAGTTTTTTGCCATGATTGAAGACAATCTGATAAAAAGATATAATAAGCGAGGGGTTTGGCATGTACAAGCTATCAGCCGTGATGCCGACATCATGCTTACGGGTACCTATTGGGGATTGGAAGTGATGAAAAAAAATGGCAACAATTGGACCTTCAGCAATAAAATAGATGGTTTGAACATTTCTGCCAAGACAATGTTTGTAGAGCCAGAATCGAACAATGTTTGGTTGGCGAACAAAAGCGATGGACTTTGGCGAGTGACACTTAACACTCATTTTACCAAAGTATTACACAAAAAATGCTACAACAACTCACTATTATCTAAGGGAGACAACGTGTATGTAACCCAAATAGGTAAACATATTATCATCGCATCCCCCAAAGGGCTCTTCCGCTACAATGCTGACAAGGACAAAATTGAGCACGACAAACAGCTAGAAGGAATGCTAGATGGACATTGCGCATATAGTTATTTGAGACAAGACGGCAAAAAGCGACTTTGGTATGTTGCGAATGGTATTCTGAAATATATTGATTATCATGACGGCAACTATTTCAAGAATTGCCAGAAAGATAATCAAAGAAAGAAGTTTTCCTATTGGGGAGATTCGATGATAGAAGACTTTGAAGACATCAGTTCTCTTAATGATAATCAACGTATCATAGGAACAGAAGATGGATTTGTACTCATAGATCTTTCTAAGGAACAAGAAACCCACGCTCCATTAAATCTGTTTATCCGAAAACTCTATCTTACAAATGGCAAAGACTCTGTTGTTTACGGAGAAAATCTTAATAGGAACCCAAAGCCTCTCATCATTCAATATAGAGACAATTCCATTCGCATAGAATATGGATGCAATAATTATGACCATACGAAGGCTATCACCTACTCCTATAAACTTGACGGGGTTGATAAAAATTGGAGTGAGTTTACAACAGCAACAACTAAAGAATATACAGATCTGCCTGAAGGCAGTTACACTTTCAATGTTAAGATACGACCAGATTTTGGTGGCAAGGAAATACAAACCAGTATGACCTTCAAGATATTACCTCCCTGGTACCGTTCCTGGTGGGCCTATACTCTTTATGTTATGCTCATTAGCTACTGTATCTACAATATCTATCATCGCATCAAAAAAGGCAGAGAGCGACTGATAAAGATGAAGGATGCTGAAATGAACCTTCAAAAGAGTGTACTTGAACACGATATCGATCAGAAGAAGAAGCAAATTACAGAACTGGAAGAAGAGAAACTTCGCAACGAACTGAACTATAAATCCGATGAACTGGTGAAAACAACGCTCAATGTTGTACGCAAGAATGAGGTATTACAAAAAATAAAGAAAGATGCAGAAAGTCTGAGTAGAACCATTAACGATGGCAATCTTGTAAATGTGCGACGCGGTATGTTACGTCTTATCAATCAGATAGAGACCAACATAGAACATGATAGCGATCTTGATAATTTTCAAAGTTCATTCGATGCGGTACACAATGACTTCTTGAGAAAATTGGGTGAGACCTATCCACAACTTACCCACAAAGACAAGATGCTCTGTGCCTATATCAAAATGAACCTGATGTCAAAAGAAATTGCTCCACTTCTTAACATTTCGGTTAGAGGCGTAGAAATCAGTCGTTACCGTTTAAGAAAAAAACTTGGACTGGACGAGAAAGAAAACCTTGCAGAGTATTTGCAAAAGATATAAACAAAAGAGGAATGTTACCCCTAAATTTTAAAAAGGTATACATTCCTCTTTTCATTTAATTATGCAAGGGTTTTATTTTATCAGCCACCCATCTGAAAGCATTGACAAAGAGAAGTTTTTGAGTTGCATCAGTAAAAGCCTCATCTCCATGTCCCATATTTAAATATACCATATGATATTTTTTATTACTCCACACCACAGGGAAATCGCCCCATTTCACAATATCTTTTATGCCAAATGGATACATCTTCGGTGATACAGAGAGCAATACTTGCACCTCCCTGTTCTTGCCAGGACTTGGCTCCCATTGATAATACTCGCATGCTGGAGCAACGAACTCCTTAGGCAAGGTCTTAGTAATAGGATGTTCAGTATCATCCACCCGCAATAAAGCTGGTTGCGGTGGCCAATTGTTGCAATAAAACTTGCCACATCCTAAAAACTTATTAAACCATTCCCAATGGGTATTCGCATCGTTATAAGCAGCAGCATGAAAACCTATCCATCCACCACCTTGTTCCATATATTCCTCGAATGCCTTGCGCTGAATATCGTCTTTTGGTTGGACATTGAGCATCACGATGACATCATAATCATGGAGTCGATGGACATATTGTCCGAAATCGATCGTTTTATCATACTTAAATCCTTCACCATAACTTAACTTATGAAAGAACTCCAATGCTTGCTGATCAAATTGTAAATGAGCTTCCTCTGCATGAGAATTCCATACAAACAAAACCTTAAAACGAGGTGCAGAAGCATAATCAGCTGCATATCCGGTTGAATGTTGCTGAGAAACAACAGGTGTACCTAATAAGTATTTTGCTACCGTGTTTCGCAAATCACCCTGTTCATTATCATCAGCATATTCCCAATACATTCCTCCTCTAAGATGATGGCTGATAATATACTGACACTTGATAGCAAGAGACTTGGCATTTTCAAATCCCAGTATCATTTTACCTTCACCATCCACGAGATAAGGTACTTTAGATTGCTCACTCCATTTTTCAAACTCACACTTCTTTACCTGCAGAAGCTTAGAATATGGCTGATAATCTGTTCCATTACGACCATAAAAGGCCATACCCACCACAAGTTTATTGGCAGGAACTCCTTTCTTCAAATGGCTCTCTACAGCTTGCGATGTAGTCATCCAGCCTGAAATATCAGAAGGATAAAGAGCAGAATGATGTTTAGACAAACCAGCCATGTCATAAGACATAACATTGACAAAGTCAAGATAGGAGATACAATCCTTAAAGTCTATGAATTCTCCACTAGCGATAGTTGCACAAGTAAGCAGTTTGCTTTTGCCCAATGCTTTTCGTAAATCGCGCATTAAAAGCGTAAAATTCCCAGTATCATCGGGTGATGAAGAAATATTGGCACTACTCTGGGTAGGATATTCCCAATCAATATCAATACCATCGAGTCCCATCTCCTTGACAACACGCTTACAATCAGCGGCAAAAGCCATTCTGTTCTTGTCGCAGGCAGCCATTTCGCTGAATCTACCAGCCCCCCATCCCCCGACAGATAACAACACCTTCAGTTTTGGATTCTGCTTTTTCAATGCCACCATTGCCTTTAATCGTTGCGGATTAGAAATTTCCACTCCATTAAAGGTCTGACTCACACCTCCGAAAGCATAGTTGAGATGCGTCATCACCTGAGGATCAGGTATCACTTGACTCCAGGAAGTAACATATGCTACCACCACTCGGCTAGAAGATACAGGCTTGGGCTTAGCCCCAACAGTCAAGGAGCCCAAGACTGCTAGAAACAAAGCCCATAATATAGAGATTAAAAAAAGTTTTTTCATTTCCATTTGCCTAATTGCTTTTTTTACCAACCAGGATTCTGAACTATCTTTCCTGCACCAAGCTGTACTACATTCTGATGAACAGGATATAGATACATCTTATCATCCCACTGACGGTTTTCCAGTTTGATACGACGATAGTATGACCCCTGCTGACCTATGGTAACATCAGTTGTACCATACTCGTTCATACCGCTGAAGCGAGTCTGGTCTGCCATCTGTCCCTTACCGCAAATCATCCAACGGCGGATATCAAAGTACCACTGACCTTCGCAATACAACTCTACATACCGCTCACGCTGTATAGCTTCCTTCTGCTTCTCATAGTTGCCACGAATATCTTTAATACCTTCCTCAGCCAACTTAGCATAAGTAGGAATACCCGCACGTTCGCGAACCCTATCGATATATTCAATAATCTTAGGATTACTAGGATCTATCTCATTAAGAGTTTCTGCATAGAAGAGATAGAACTCAGCCAAACGATAGATAATAGAAACCCGAGAGTATTTCTGCGTATCGCCCGAAGCATGATTAACCTTACGGTTTTTAAACTTGCCCAGCATATAGCCACTCAAAGGAGTATCACGAGAATCTGGACCAGCACCACCATGCAGAGAGAAATCTACCTGATAATTGGCATTACCACTCTTGTTCTGGAAAATATTGAACCAGCTCTTACCCTGATAGATGACATCCTGATAGAAACGAGGCTCACGATTAGAGTACATATTGAAGACATTAGGATCGTTATGAGTTTCCTTACCAGCATCATCATATGCAGTATTTGTAACCTGGACAAGCGCATCTTCATGATAGTTGGGATCCTCATCTATCGTCAAGCCATCCTTGGTAAAGAACATATCTACCGCTTCCTGAGTAGGTCCTACTGTACCATAACATCCGTTTACATCACGAGGGTTGGTACGTTTCTCCATCTTATACTGATCGCTATAACTATTATTGGTAGAACACCAAAGGATTTCACGATTAAAATCCTGAAATAAACGATATACTGACATCTCTGGGTTATTGGTTCCATTCACCTGATACTCATAGAGTCCATGACCATCTTCTTCACAAGCCTCAAGAAGTTCTTCCAGATGCTGCTTGGCGATAACCCATTTATGAGAATCCTTGGATGGAAAAAGCTGAGTTCCGTCAGCATCCTTCAATTCCATAGCCTTGTCCCAACCTCCATTAAATAAAGGAGACGCAGCATACACCCACAGTTTGGCACGAAGAGCTCGAGCAGTAATTTTTGTAGGACGAACCACTTCGTTTAAATTGAAGGCATCGGCTGTTACATTTTCGCCTTTCGTAGTAATTACTGTCTCGGGCAAATTATTTCTGCTCAACACATCAGCCAGGATATCATCAATAAACTTCACACACTCATCTACTGTTGCACGCTTATAGTCATTGTAAGTAGGATAAGCTGGATCATCAATATTCTCTACGATACAAAATGGGCCATATAGCTCGAAAAGTGAAAAATAACTATACGCCATCAGATATCGAGCCTCATCTTTCATACGTGCGATATCCTCCGGGGTGAGTACATTCTGATCGGAACCGACACCCTCGTCTTTGGCATCACGGATAAAAATCATGGCCTGACGAATATACTTGTAGAGTGTTGCCCAACGATGGAATTGCGCACTACCTGCGGTATAACCAGACACCATAGCATCTTTTGACGGTGCCATCTGGGAGGCGATTTCACCACTCATATTCGACCATGGATTACTGAATGCTCCACACTCAGAACCTGTCTCAGAAAACTCAGACATACAAAGGTAAATATTACCATACCAGTTACGAGTATAGGTAGGATTCTCCCAGACTTTAGCCTCGGTCAAATTCTCATTCATTTCTTTAGACACATCAAGATAGTCTGAGCATGATGTGGCTGCTAAGCTAAGGCAACCTACGATTGCCATATTCATTATATTCTTTAGTTTCATTGTTTACTACTTTTAGAATGTTACTTCAAGTCCAAATTTCCAAGAACGCGACATAGGGTACTGCGCACCAGAGTTTGCATTGCCTAACTCTGGATCCCAATATTTCACATGGTCCCAAGTAATCAGGTTGGTTCCCTGTGCATAGATACGCAAGTTTTGCAATCCAAGTGATTTGAGCTGATTTCTCTTAAACTGATAACCAAACTCTACGTTCTTGAAACGTAAGAAACTGGCACTACGATACCACCAGGTACTGTTCTTCAAATTATACGAGAACTCAGAAGAGTGCATACGTGGATAGAGAACGTTCTGATTGTATGGATCGGACGCAGTCCAGCGGCTCATCGCCTCTGTACGGGCAGAAGATGCGTCTTTTCCTTGATTGAACGGCATAAAGTTGCTTGCTTTTGACATCAGGTTGACAGAACAACCACCAACACCCTGGAAGAAAACACCTCCAAACCATCCTTTATAATCTACATCAAGTGCCACACCATACACAATCTTAGGATTCTGAGAATTCACACCGCTGCGATAGGTCTGGTCATAATCGTTGATTACATTATCACCATTCAAGTCCTTGTACTTGATATCACCCGGTTTCACATCAGCACCAGGATTAGGCAAGCCTGGCTTCAGCTTATAAGATTGAGCACCAGTCAGAGGATCTACTGTAATATTGAAATCATCAGGTGTATAAAGTCCTTCGGCTACATATATATAAGGTGTACCGATTGAGCATCCCGTATAATCCTGATAACCATAGATGTGAGGTATCTCATCACATTCAACAATCTCGTTCTTGGTATAGGTAAAGTTACCACGCACCGTCATATTGACCTTTCCAATATGCTCTTTAAAGGTGATGTTGCCATCAATACCTTGATTGCTTACAATACCGAAATTCTGGGTAGGACCTTGACGCAAACCTGTCATCGAAGGAATGGTACCACGCACTAAAAGAATATCCGTACGACGATTATTGAAGTAATCGAGCGATAAATCTATGCGACCATTCAGCAATCCGAGATCGAAACCAACATCAGCCTTCCGTTCTTTCTCCCACTGCAATGCGACAGCAGCAGCCTGAGCTTCAGCCAAGCCGCCCATCCAGTTCTGACCGCCACCATTAGAGACACCCGAAATACCAAGATTGATGCCACCAGCACCAGTATTCATACTCTCCAAATATGGGAAACGACCATAGCCTATATCATCATTACCTGTAACACCAATAGAAGCACGGAGCTTGAACTTGTTTACGACACGCTGGATTGGTTTCCAGAATTTTTCGTGACTCACAAACCAGGCTCCACCCACAGCAGGGAAGATACCCCAACGATGACCAACCGCAAAATTCTCAGAACCTGTCATACCGAAGCTTGCTTCTATGCTGTAACGACTGTCGTAAGAATAGGCACCACGAGCCACAACACTCTGTTTGCGATAAGGCAAAAGACTCAAGCCAGCTGCATTCTGCAGTTGTGTCTCGCGCTGGTTGTAAAGCAGCAATCCCGTTACATCATGCTTCTCACCGAATAAACGCTTATAGTTGAGCGCAGCCTCTAAATAGATTTTCTTCTCTCCACCATCTGATGCAGCAGAAGGATTACTCAATGCAGAACCGGCATTACGCTGGGTAAAAATCAGTTTGCCATCTGCATCACGCCCAGTTGCATAGAATGAATTTGGCGACATCGAACGGTTGATATACTGACCAGATTTACCATCAAAGCTGACAGTTCCCTTTATAGAGAGACCCTTGGTAATGAAATCCAGTTTCTGATCTAAAGTGACCTTGGTCTGGAACAATACATTCCATGACTTACTATAGCCACTGAAGTACAGAAAGTTGTATGGATTCTGACGAAGACCAGAGTTATCAGAATCTGGATGTTCGGCTGCGGTTCCATCCGAATATATCATAGGAATCAGATGTACAGGAGTCAAAGTCATACCACTAAAGATTTCACTTGCAGTCTTTTGAGGAGCTACACGATTGATATACTGTCCACTCATATCTACTGCCATACGTGTGGTACGACTCAAATCGAAGTCGATGTTGGAACGCAAATTGTAACGGTCAAACTTTACGTTAGAGTCGAAAACAGCACTTTTGTTCCTATTATAGATGCCATCCTCTGTATAATAAGCACCCGAAACAAAGAAACGCACCTTATCACTACCACCACGGAAATTGATGGTATATCTCTGGTTATGCGTATTATCACGGAGCATAGACATCCAGTCTGCATTAGGATACAAATCTGGATCTACACCATTGCGATACATTTCCAACACCTCATCAGAAACTGGAGATACAAAACCTAATGTTGGGTTACCTTTATCATTCCAACTTGCTTCATTGAAGAGACTCAAATAGTTGTAAGAATCAAGCAACTTAGGCACACGGATAGGTGTGGAAACACCATATTCTGCCGACATATTGATAATCGTTTTCTGACTTTTACCACGCTTAGAGGTGATAAGTACTACACCATTTGCACCCTCTGCACCATAAACGGCAGTAGCAGCAGCATCCTTCAAAACAGAGAACGATTCTATTTCTTCCACATCAATATCGTTCATTTTTCTAGGCACACCATCTACAATTACCAACGGATCTGTACCACCAGCATAGGAACTCACACCACGAATCCAGAACTTTGCATCATCCCAGCCAGGCTCACCCGAACGCTGGACAGCCAACAAGCCAGATACCTTACCAGCCAAAGAGTTGTTCAAACTTCGGCTACTCACATGGAGATCATCGCCACTAATCATACTGATAGAACTTACTACGCTCTCCTTCTTCTGCTGACCATAACCTACTACCACAACATCTTCCAGACTAGAAGACGACTGCTGCATTTGAATATTGATTGTAGCTTGTCCTTTTTTCACCTTACGGCGTTCTGTTTCAAAACCGATATAAGAGAACACAAGTTCATCCCCATCTTTTACCTGAATAGTATAACGACCATCCAAATCTGTCACTACACCACCCTTCTTACCTGTAATTTTAACGGTAGCTCCGATAATTGGATCACCAGTCGACTCAGTCAAAAGACCAGTAACGGTATGTTCGCCTGCTTGCTGCACTTCCTGTATTGCAGTCACCTTGCCAGTTGCTTCGCCAGCCCAAGCCGAATGACTCACCATCAAGGCCGAAGCAAACAACAATGCACTATATTTCATATTCATGATTTTTTATTATTTAAAATTGTAGTTGTTAGAAACTTACTTTTTTCATTAAGGCTCCACCTCTGGAATAAATTCTTCTTCCTTACAAGAGATGACGGCCTTCTTAGGTCCATTGGATAAATCCAGCTTCACACGATAATATTTGCCACTCTTAATACCAAAATTACCCTTTTTGATATTGCCATCACTATGATTCACCACAAAGAATGGCTGCATGCCTTCACAATTGGCATAGTTGCCATAAACGAATTCTGATCCCCAACCATTTTGATAAAACAGTTTCCAGTTGATACTTCCAGGGTTGATATTAGTACCAGCTTTGAGTACCAGTTCATAGATATTATCACCCATCGGACAGAAAGGAATGGCATTACCCTCTTTAGGTCCCCAATTAGATTTATTCTTCTGATAAGAAGGAAAACCGATGTTACCATCACCTATCACCCAAACACCAGGCTCATTGCTATTCATCGTAGCAAGCGACTTGCCATCAGCACCTAAAGGCAGTACACGGAAGTATTTTTTACCCTTATCACAAGTGATACGATATAGACCTGTCTGCCCGCGGAAACGGAGTTTCTTACCATTCGTCCCCTTCACCACATCAAAGAAAGCAGGATTAATCCAATAGTTAGGATAATCATCCTTCAGACCTGTGATTTCGATGTCCTGCCCCTGTTTCAGTTCACCATCTACATTATAATTGCTATTATCTATCTTGGTAAACTCCACACCATTTACTGCAAACTTAATAAATGGAGTACCCTCGTAACTCTTGGTGTTAAAGGTCACGGTGTAACGTCCATCAGTATCAGCCGAGAAATTGATAGCATCATTTACACCATTGGCAATCGCGCCATCAGAGTAACCAAACACCATTGCATTTCCATTCTCTCCATAAGCCGGAACCTCGATAGTGGCAAATAGTTCTGACGGGAAGTTATCTGTTACAGAATAGAGATAAGGATCAGAAGAAGAAGGAAGCATCTCATGACGCGCCCCCTCACTGTCTACCAGATACAGTTTATCAAACTTAGGACGCACCAACTGCAATTTTTCCTCAGAAGTAGCCGATGCAAATCGCTCATTCTGCGTACGAACCTTAATTGTCACCTCTTGGTCTTCGGTACCTTTCGTGTAAGGAATGTAGATTTTACCAGCATAATCACCATCATGAGGTGTGATCATCATGCGCTCCGAAACCATCGCATCACCTACGTAGAGTTGAATCTTCGATTGGTTGGCACGAAATTCGTTGGCTTTGATTGAATACTTGATTTCAATACTGTCGCCCATATATACCTGTGTGGGTACAGAGAGAGAAACCACTGAACTACTACCCTTATCATCGAAGTCGTCATTCTTGTCATTGCAAGAACTCAGTCCCCAGATACCAGTTGCCATCAGCAATGATAAGGCAAGCTTAGGATAGGTTGTAAACATGTTACTTTTCATAATCATGGTTTTTAAGTTGTGTAAAACATATTAATGATTGTAAATTCGGCAGCAAAAGTAATAAAGTATATTGAGATATGCGCATTTTCTACCTATGCACGATTACTACAACAAAACTATCTCACCACATCATCACTTTCTCAACCGACACTTTCCCCTGCCACTTGCCGGCTTTATTATCTTCATATTCAGCACCATAATGAAAAGAGTGAGCCATCTTCGCAGATAGCCCACTCCTTACATTATATTAACCTAAAATCAAACTAATATAAACCTAAAAACAACTAATAATATAAACCTACAAATATAATAAACCTAAATCTAATCAAACTAACTCTATAATAACCAACAAAACTATACTTAACTTTTTATTTATAATGCAAAGATACGTTTTTAAATAATATCAAACAAGTACTAGTGTCATGTTAGTGGAACCATACAACACATAAACAAGCACAAAATACTGACATTCAAAGCAATATGACATACCAAATTATTTAATAAAGTGGAAATCTATGAAATAAGCCCTACCTTTCTAAACCCACATCAATACCTCACTACCTGCATTTGCCTATTCAGATTTGAAGTTCAGCAACTTTACTCGTCCACTTTTCCGACTTCTACAATCATTCACAACTTTCTCTTTATCAGCTAGTTGCATTTACATACATACTATACCTTCCACTATTTCTTTCTAAAGCATTGTATAACCGATAATAATTATATATCTTTGCAGAACAAGAAACATATCTAACACCAAAAAATTAAGAACATGAAAAGAAAGAATTATCTTATTTTATCGCTATCGTTACTGCTGTGCATGGGCAACCAGACTTCTTTCGCAGCAACAGGCGGCAAGAAGAAAGTAAAGAAGGAGGTAAAGAAGCTCATCCCTACTGGTAGCGATTACGTCATCGTGAAGGGCGAGAATCTTATCAAGCCAGATGGCAGCAAACTCTACATCGTGGGTACCAACCTGGGCAACTGGCTCAATCCGGAAGGCTATATGTTCAACTTCAAGAAAACCAACTGCGAGTGGATGATCAACGGAATGATTTGCCAGTTGGCTGGTCCTGATTTCGCCAGAACGTTCTGGCAGGCTTTCAAAGACCACTATATCACCGAAGATGATATTGCCTACATCGCAAGCACAGGTGCCAACACCATCCGTCTGCCTTTCAACTACAAACTCTTCACCCGAGAAGATTACATGGGCAAGAACGATGAAACTGAGGGATTCCGCATGATGGACAAAACCATAGAATGGTGCCGCAAGTACGGATTGCATCTGATTCTGGATATGCACGACTGCCCTGGCGGACAGACAGGCGACAATATCGACAATGGACATGGTTATCCCTGGCTTTTCGAGAGTGAAGCAAGCCAACAGCTCTTCTGCGACATCTGGAAGACTATAGCCCAGAGATACAAGGACGAACCGGTGATATTGGGTTATGAACTGATGAACGAGCCAATAGCCACCATGTTCAGCAAGGAGCTTCAGGCAGAGATGAATGCCAAGCTCGAAGGTATCTACAAGCGGGCTACCAGGGCAATCAGAGAGGTGGATAACAACCATATCATCCTACTCGGAGGTTCTCAATGGAATGGCAATTTCGAACCTTTCAACGACTGGAAATTCGATGATAAGCTGATGTACACCTGTCACCGATATGGTGGAGAACCCACCCAGGCAGCCATCCAGAAGATTATCGATTTCCGCGACAAGACCCAGTTGCCGATGTATATGGGCGAGATAGGTCATAACACCGACAAATGGCAGGCAGATTTCTGCGAGGCCATGCGGAAAGCCAATATCGGCTACACCTTCTGGCCATACAAGAAGATTGAGAATTCCTGCATGATGGGCATCAGGAAACCGGCAGAATGGGACAGTATCATCGTAAAGTTTGCAGAGGCTGACCGCAGCAGTTTTGACGGAATTCGCAAGGCACGCCCTGACCAGGAAAAGGGCAAGAAACTGCTGATGGAATTTGTTGAGAATGCGAAACAGAAGAACTGTGTTCCTCAGACGGGATATATCCAGTCGATGGGACTGAAAGCAGAATAAAAAGAAAAAGTCTTAGGAGTAAGTGCAGGTACGACTTCTCCTAAGACCTTATTATTTATATCGTTTTTAAAAAATCAAGCCTTATTTTTTCTGGAATACTCTCACGTAATCCACTTCCATCTGAATAGAGAGAAAAGCTCAACAAAGAAAAACATCCCGAAGTTCTTTTTCTTTTGAACTTCGGGAATATTTATATTTTAGTAATTGTTTTGTACCAAGGTACCCTTGGCAGCCTCAATCTCATCCTGTGGAATTGGCAAGTATTTTTTGCTCTCGGACCACTGGATACGCTCAGGAATGCCCTGCGTGTCGTAAGCGGTTTTTGCTTGATTGAGAACTTTACCGCCACCAGGTTTCAATACCTCTGCAGCCTTGCCGAAACGAATCAAGTCGTAGTAACGCTTGCCCTCGCCAACAAACTCCATTCGGCGCTCTTCCAACAAATTGTCAAGAGAAACCGTGCGATTAGAAGCATGAGCACGATTGCGAACTTGGTTGAAATAACCTTGCGCCTTTGCCACGTCGCCACCCGTGCGAAGTATCAACTCTGCTGCATTCAGCAAGGTTTCAGAATAGCGATAAATACGCTGGTTGTTGTCCCAACCGAGGTCGGCATCAGCCACCACACCATCATTGCCACCCGGACGTCCCAAGTACTTCAAGAGGAAGATACCTGTGTTCTGATAACGACCACCGTAGATCACGTCGTCACCCGTACGAGCCTTGTAGTCGGCAGCGTAATCCTTCATATTGAGAATGCCACCTGTGCGGCGAATATCATTTTGCTCATAGAGATCATAAACTTCCTTGGATACATCACAGAACCCCCAACCTCCATTCAACTCTTGTTTAGGAGAATAATTAGGGTCGGCTGCAAGATGAGCAGCAGAAGCCTTGTAACTCAATCCGTCGATACCAATCAAAGCTGGCACCACAGTACCACCTGGAGCATTAGCATTACCCCAGCCACGCTTACTACCCTTGGCGCAATAATTGATTTCGTAGATAGATTCATCACACCACTCGCCACTATACTCCCAGATACTAGCATAGTCACTCATCAAACTATACTTCGTGCTGCTGATGATATCCTCCATATAGCCGAGTGCCTGTTGATAGCGGTTCTCGTCTTTCTGATACATCACATAGTCGGCGAAGAGCATCTCTGCGAAAGCCTGTGTGGCATGTCCGCAACGAGTTTTGGTTTCCTTCATCGGAAGGGCTTTGCTATTGATAACCTCTTCGAGCATAGCAATTACCTTATTATAAACCTCGTTGGCAGAGAGCTGCTCGGCAATGTAAGGGAACTCCAAGTTTTTCTCATAATAAGGCACGTTACCCCAGAACTTCCATAGCTGCAAGTAGTAGAAAGCCTTCAGCGTCTTTGCCTCGGCGATGTAAGCAGCCCTCTCTGCATCTGAAATCCCGGCAGCCTCCTCGGCATCCTTGATAACCCAGTTGGAACGGTTGATACCAGAATAGCTAGTAGTCCATGCTCCCTTGAAGGTCATCAAACTGGTACTCTTGTATTGAGAAGCCAAGTGGATTTCCTGTTGGTCACTGGTAGAACCACCACCAACATAGATGTCATCGCCCTGTGCATCAGACACGAGGAACAATGGGCACCATCCATCATAGTAATCATACCAAGCCAAAGGTGCATAGGCAGCGGTCAACGCTTCATCAAGATGCGACTTGGTGTTGTAATAACCATCGATTGGCAAACTGCTTGCAGGCTCTACCGACAGGAAGTCGTCGCCGCAAGAAGACAAAGACAATGCCATACTTGCCATCGCACTATATAATAATATATTCTTTGCTTTCATAATTGTAATCTTTAAAATTGTTCTACGTTTTGCTTAAGATTTCCTTTTATCAACATACACTCTATACGATTAGAATGTTACGTTAGCACCAATAGTAATTGTACGGTTCTGTGGATAGAAACCACGGTCGATACCTGACTGTGTGCCATTGTAAATCTCAGGCTCCATGCCCTTGTAACCAGTGATGGTTATCAAGTTCTCGGCAGCCACATAGAAACGAAGATTAGAGATGAATACGGTCTCCGTCCATTTCTTTGGCAATGTTACTCCCAGCTGGATATTCTTCAATCTTACGTATGAACCATTCTTGATATAAAGGTCTGACACCTTGTTATTATCGTTGGCTGTTGACCATGCGAAACGAGGCATTGTATTGGATGTGCCCTCGCCATGCCAGCGATCCATAAACTCTTCAGGTAGGTTGACATAGCGGAGGTCAACACGGCGTGTGGCATCAAATATCTTGTTACCAAACGAACCTGCCCACAACATAGAGAAATCGAGTAGTTTCCAGCTAGCGCCGAAGTTCAAGCCAAATGTCCAGTCAGGATCACCCTTGCCAATATTGGTCTTATCGGCATCGTTGATCACACCATCGCCATTGTAATCCACGAAGATGACGTCACCAGGTTCAGCATTAGGCTGCATCTTCTCGCCCTTGCTGTTCACGTAGGCATTCACCTGTGCCTGGTTCTGGAAGATACCAGCAGTCTTATAACCATAGAAGAATGGATAAGGCTGACCGTTCTCAGCACGGCTCACATTACCAATCTGGTGTACATTATCGGAAGTCTCATAACCTGTATCGTTACCCAAGTTGACAAGTTTGTTCTTCAAGTAGCTGGCGTTGGCATTTACATTGAAAGTCCAATCACCCTTACGGAACTTATAGCCCAATTCGAACTCAATACCACTATTCTCCATATCACCTACGTTTCCCCAAGGCTTAGACTCGCCCAGATAAGAAGGAACGCTCATTGTCTTGAGCATACCGTTGGTTTTCTTCTTAAACCAATCTACGGTGAAAGTCAGCGAGTTATTGAAGAAGCTCAAATCCAAACCTGCATCATACTGCTCGCTTTCCTCCCATTTAAGGTCGGCATTAGGAGTACCCGATGGCTTGCTACCACCATTGACAAGCTGGTTACCTGCGCCACCAAATGTATAGTTGTTGCCCATAGCCACATTGGCAGTATAGCGGAACGAACCTATGGCCTCGTTACCATTCTTACCCCAGCTCAGACGAACCTTCATCTTGGTGAACCACTCTGGGCGTTTCTCCAGGAATTTCTCGTTGGTTACATTCCAACCCAAAGATACGGATGGGAAGGTACCCCACTTGTTGTTAGGACCGAAGTTGGAAGAACCATCACGACGAACGGTAAACTGTGCCATATAGCGCTCGGCATAGTTGTAGGTAAATCTACCGAAATAAGATGCCAACGTATGAGGGCTATACAAACCACCATATACATCGCGCTTACCATCGGTAGCCAAGCCCGTAGTAAAATCGAGGTTTGCCTTATTTGGGTCAAGAGCTACCATATCCTGTGCGGAACCGCCTATCTGACGACCAGTATACTTGATGGCTGACTGACCTAATACTACGGCGAAGTTATGCTGTGCGAGTTGCTTGTCGTAAGTCAACACGTTCTCAACCTGCCAACGATTGCTACGATTCATAGAACTCCATACGGACGATTTATCGTTATGCTGAGCAGCATTCATATAGAAAGGCTGATTCCATCCATCAGTCCCCCAGAAGCTGAGATCAACGCCGTAAGAAGTCTTAAACTTCAAATTATCCCAAATGCCAAATTCCGCCCAAAAGTTGGCAACAAACTTGTCGGAATTATATTTTTCTCCTGGCTGTGAGAGCCATGCCAATGGATTAGAAAGCTCATTAAAATCCTTGGTAGGCAAATTAAGCAGCTTACCTGTCTTCTTATCTCTTACCAACGGACCATACTTGGCAATTTCGCCCGCATACTGAGAGTTGAGCGCATTCTCATCTTCGGCATAAACACCCATCAATGGAGAAAGGAACATAGCGTTACCAAGTGCGGATCCACCCGTAAGGTTATTGATATCCATGCTGGTGTTACAGATACGAGAGTAAGCCAAGTTCACACCGATCTTACCAGTCTTGAGCCAGTTGCGTACCTTGCTTTCATCCCATATATTATAGGTGGTATTGGTGCGGATGGTCATACGCTCGTAGTTAGAACGTCCGTAATCGCCACCTATCACACCCTCGTCCTTATAGTAACCCATTGAGAGATAGTAGTTCAATTTTTCAGTTGCACCACTGATGCTCAACTGATGATTCTGCACAGGAGCATTGTCATTGTAGAGCACATCCTGCCAGTCGGTATCGCTGTTACCCATACCTTTAAGGATGTTGTCTATATTGGTTTCACCTTGATAAGAAGCTGCTTCTTTCATCAAGGTAGTGTATTGAGCAGCGTTGAGGAGCTTGCGTTTGCGCCAAGGATTCTGCCATCCGATGGAGAAATCATACTTCACCACTGGCTTGCCGATGCTACCACTCTTGGTTGTTACGAGTACAACACCATTTGCAGCACGAGCACCATAAACGGCACCTGATGCGGCATCCTTCAATATTTCGATACTCTGAATATCACTAGGGTTTAAGTAGTCGATACCACCCTCGATAGGCATACCATCCACGATGTAAAGAGGGTCTGCACTATTTACAGTACCAGTACCACGTACACGAATTTTGCTCGCAGCACCTGGCTGGCCACCAGCTGTAGTTACCTGCACACCTGATACCAAACCCTTGAGAGCGGCATCCACGCGCACTGGCTGGGTCTTGCCAAGTTCGTCAGCACCAATCTTGGCGATAGAAGCTGTTACCACGCTCTTCTTCTGAACACCGTAACCTACAACAACCACTTCGTCCAAAG
>CAVBFV010000016.1:0-24460 GCA_963594575.1 Lachnospiraceae bacterium
ATATCCTTACCGATGAGACTTCTTGCATCACCGGTTCTATGGGCTTGCAGCCATCTAGCTCTCTCGGTGAGCACACACCATTGTTCGAGCCTGTTCATGGTTCATGGCCACAGGCAGCTGGCAAGAACCTGGCTAACCCAGTAGCTCAGATTCTTTCTGCAGCTATGTTGTTGGAGCACTTCGGCTTGAACGAGGAGGGCGCCTTGATCCGCAAGGCTGTAGATGCTTCTCTCGATGCCAATGTCCGCACACCTGAAATTCAGGTTGAGGGTGGTGCTCAGTATGGCACAACTGAGGTTGGCGCATGGATCGTTAACTGGATTAAGAATGCTTAATCTGTAAATAGATTTTTCGGCGCTGGGTGAATTTTCTATCCAGATGCTTTCTTGATAAAAGCCTTAAGAGGAGTGTTTCTTTCTCTTAAGGCTTTTCTTGTTGATTGTCCTGTCTTTCTGAATTTTAGTTCTTTTTGTAAACTCAAATAAGTTTTATAGTTTTTTATTTGGCAGTTTGCGAAAGTCTTCTTAACTTTGCACCATGAAAAGTTTTTATACATTATTATTGGCATCGATGGTTTCTTTATCTGTATCTGCGCAGAACGTAGATGCCGACAAGGCACGTGCTGTTCAGAATAAAGCCTTGCGCGATTCACTCTCCAAGGCTACAGAAGTGCTTGCATATCATCCCGACAGTATCGATCTGCGACTGAAAAAGGCTGCTTGGAATATCCAGTTGGAACAGTGGCAATATGCCAAGGATGATCTTGATAAGGTACTCTTTCTGAACAATACCAATATCGCCGGTTTGTTCTATCGTGCCTTTGTCAATGAGAAGTTGCTCCGTTATAATTTTGCGCGTCTCGATTATCAGAATCTTCTGGTACTTGTTCCTGGCAACTTCCAGGCGCAACTCGGTCTGGCTTTGCTCAATGAGAAAGATAAGCATTATACCGAGGCTTACGATGGCATTAACAGTCTG
The DNA here is from genome assembly GCA_963594575.1 of Lachnospiraceae bacterium. Taxonomy (GTDB): domain Bacteria; phylum Bacteroidota; class Bacteroidia; order Bacteroidales; family Bacteroidaceae; genus Prevotella. Next base: position 979 of record CAVBFV010000016.1, read on the forward strand.
ATAGAGCAGTACCCTGACAGTGCGATGGCTTATGCTGCAAGAGGTGGCATGGAGAAGGAGAGAGGTATGCTTGAACTGGCTGAGTTTGATTATGCTAAGGCGATGGAACTGGATGCTGGTAATGAGGATTTTGCTTTCAATCATGTAGACATTCTGATTCAACTTGGAAGAAAAGACGAAGCCTATCAAGATTTGAAGAAACTGCTCGATGCCGGTTGTCAGCCAGGCAGGTTGCAAGGTTTCTATGCAAGGTTGAAAAAGAAGAAAAAGTAGTATTTAAGAGTTATAAAAAAGGAGTTTTTAAAGATAAATAAGACAAGAATGCATAAAATTATTCCCTATATCCTGGCTGCCTGTTGCCTCTGTATGATGGCATCCTGCGATACCGTCTTCGATGTCCATCCGTATGATGTTCATATCGACGGTGATAGAAATCTGAATGTTACCAATATTCAGAAGATTGAGGCTGCTGTCAAATCGAAAGATACCATCCGTTTCGCTATGATCAGCGATTCTCATCAGTGGTTGGACGATTTGAAGAGTGAGGTTAATGATATCAATCGCCGGAGTGATTCCCTCGATTTCGTGATTCATTGTGGCGACCTTTCTGACTTTGGTGCTACCCGTGAGTTCCAGTGGACCCGTGATTATCTCCAGAAGTTGAAGATTCCATTCGTGGCTCTTTTGGGTAATCACGACTGTTTGGGAACGGGTAACCAGGCTTATCAGAAAATCTTCGGCGATCCCGATTTCAGTTTCATCGCCGGAAGGGTAAAGTTTGTCTGCCTCAATACCAATGCTATTGAGTTTGACTATTCCCGTCCTGTTCCTAATTTCGATTTCATGGAAGCGCAGGTTAAGGCAGATGCTGATGACTTCTCGCGTACCGTTGTCTGTATGCATGCTGCCCCTTATTCGGAACAGTTTAATAATAATGTGGCTAAGGTCTTCAATTATTATACGCATCAGTTCCCGGGTTTGATGTTCTGTCTTGACGGACATGGTCATCATACCAAGCAAGAAGATATTTATGGCGATGGCATCATCTATTATCAGGTAGCTAATGCCGCTAAGCATCAATACTATATATTCACCATTACTCCAAAAGGTTATCGTTATGAAATTATTGAGTTTTAAGCATATATTCATTATGGGACTCTTTCTCGCTGCAGGTTCAGTACAGGTTCATGCAGCCGATGAGGTTTCTGGGAAAAGAGAAGAGTTGGAGCTGAAGGACAGTATCGTTCATGATACTCTGGTGTTGGCTGATGGCAAACTGACCCGATATGACCGCCGCGTGATGCGCTATCGCAAGCACTGGGAGCTGCTGATACCTACTCAGGGCATTATTCAGACCTGTGGCAATATGGGTGTCATTTCGCTGGGTATCGGATGGGAATATGGCAAGCGCCGCCAATGGGAAACGCAGCTCCTGTTTGGCTACATCCCGAAGTTCAGTTCTGACGATGAGAAGTTTACCATGACGCTCAAGGAAAATTTCATTCCTTGGCGTCGCAATATCGGTAAGGGCTGGTGGTTTGAACCGTTGGAATGCAGCCTGTATTTCAATACGGTATTCGGGCATGATTTCTGGACGAAGCAGCCTACCAAGTATGAAAGCGGCTACTATCCGTTCTCTACCCGCATCCGTCCTAATATAGCCTTGGGTGAACGGTTTAAGTATGATATCCCGCACAATAAACGTAAGCGTATCAAGAGCATCACGTTCTTCTATGAGTTAGGTACAACGGATATCTACTTTATGCGTTTCTACCGTAACGGCAATGCCGGTTTCTGGGATGTCTTCGGCCTCTCTATCGGTGCCAAGGTGCAGTATCTTTAAGCCAAGAACTGGTTGATGAGTTTGCTTACTCTGATGATATCTTCATCGTTGAGCGAAGAGTTGCAAGGCAGACTCAGTTCTTCGTCAGCTATTCTCTTAGCTATCGGAAATTCCAGATGATTCATTTCCGGATAGCATGGCTGCAGATAGGGTGGGCGGAAGTAATGAATCTTTGTGCCGACCCCATTCTCTGCCAGGAAAGCTTTCAGTTGGTCTCGCTTCCGGGTAAGGAAAGGGAAGACGTGGAAAACATTCTCATGGGCTGGAGCGAGGAGTTTCGTAGCGATGCATCTGTCCTTGATGTTGTCATCCAGATGTTCCAGATATAGCTGTACCTGTCTGTATCTCGCTTTCTGCTCGTTCTCAGGATATTGCAGTTTTACATTCAGTACCGCAGCCTGAATCTCGTCCATACGCGAGTTGACGCCCTGGTATCTGAAGATGCCGTCTTCTATCTTTCCATATTCGTGTAGTGACATGATGGCTTCCGCCAATTCCCTGTTATTGGTAGTTACCGCTCCGGCATCTCCCAATGCTCCCAGATTCTTGCTAGGATAAAAACTGTGGGCGGCAGCATCCGAAAGATTTCCGGTATATCTTCTTTTCGATGGTTTTTCAGAAGAATTGGATAGAGTAGTGGAGCATCCGAATCCCTGCGCATTGTCTTCGAAAAGCAAGAGATGATGCTTCTTGCAGATTTCTGCTATCTTCGGAGTCCACGCCAGTTTGCCATAGAGATGAACAATCATGATGGCTTTTGTCTTTGGGGTGATTTGGCTTTCTATCAGCCGGTCATCTATCTGTAATGTATCGATATTGGCATCCACCAATACAGGTGTCAGTCCAACGCTGCTGATGGCAAGTACGGTAGCGAAATAAGTGTTGGCAGGCACAATCACTTCATCCCCTTTCTGCAGATTTCCGATAGCCAGTTCGCCCATCAGCATCAGTTTGAGCGCATCCGTCCCGTTAGCGCAGCTGATGCAGTATTCTGTACCGATAAACTGTGCATACGATTTCTCAAACCTTTTTACGGCTTCACCTTGCAGATACCATCCGCTGTTGACCACCTTATTGATAGCATCCTTTATCTCCTTCTCGTATGGCTCATTGATAGCCTTCAGGTCGAGATAAGGAATCTTCTTTACTTCTGTTTCCATTGTTTCTTCTGTGATGATTTATACAAGTGATAAAACTTGTTTCTATGAATAAAACGGATGTTTTGCGGTATTTATTATATGGGGAGCTATAAAAAAGACAAGAGCAGCTATCTTCTCAGACAACTGCTCTACATTCAATAGGTATTAGTTTTCTTTAAGGTAAAAAGATTGTATTCAGGATAACGTTTGCAAAGGTACTAAAAAAAAATGAAATAAAAAAATAAAATGGCAACAAATTTACCATTCACTTGAAAAAAAGTTTTAAATACCTTTGTAGTATATATTTCTATCTGTACGAGAAAACAGATTTTTATATGAATAATGCCAAACAATAAAGCTGTGAAAGTGAAAATCTGTCACAAAACCGCCTTTTTCCCTTTCACTGCGTTCCATGTCTAAAATATTTTGCCAAACAGTCTCTTTGAACTCTAAGTCGCAGAGTTTAAGATAAAGTAAAAGGGTGAGTCGTTTAGACTTCACCCTTAATTTATTTCATATTCTTAAACTTTATTGTATCAACTTGGACTGGAGTGGTTTTTGATTTTTCTATTGTGGCGTTTCCGCTCCCTCCTATGGTAAATGTATATTGTTGTTTCGAGAAATTCAGCAAGAAGACTAAGGCACACATCAAAATCATAAATAGAACTGCACCTATTACGCTTTGGGTTATTCCATGTACATATGACTTACCCAAAGAGATTGGTTTGATAGGTTCTATCGCCTTTCTTATAAGTTCTATATGATTTCTGTTTATATTGTCCTCTATGTCACGTTTTGTTTCCTCTAGAGAATTTTCTAGAAATGATTGCAGGATGGTGGAAGCAACAAATTTATATTTGTCCACACTTCCTGGGGTACAGCTTATATCATTGAAAGGCTTTAAATCATCTTCTGTTGGCTCATTGTTATTATGCTCTTCTTTAAATTTATTAATGTATTCGATTTTATCTTCTTTATAAAGAGCATATGCAATATGTCCGATGATGTCTCCTCTATCCTCTACTAACTGCTTATAAATATAATTATATTTTCTAGGCATGATTCTCTAAAGCTTTACAGAATGAACTTTTTATTTGTTTTGCAGAAATGCTTTGACTATAGACTTTTCCCATGACAGAAACAGACACATCAAAAGTACTTCTAGGAGAGGTCCTCCCAGAATAAGCTCTACTATTACCAATTTGCATAATAGTTTTTTTGTTAGCTCTACGTACTGTATCTATAGAAATTTTACACATAATTATATCTTTATTAAAAGAACTCTAGCTTCTTTAGCGAGAGCTGTTTTTCGCAGAGAAGAAGTTCCAATAGTGAATATTACATCGCAAAGTTACATAATTTTTGTTCAATAGCCAAATATATTTATTTATTTACTAACTTTTTCAATTCTATTTTTCTCTTTTTTGATGTTACTAATCGATATATTAACAAATTTGCTAACTTAGAGTTGGCAAAACTGTGTACGTAAACTAGTTCAAAATAGGTTCATATACTGGTAAGGAATAGGGTACAATAAAGGGGTGAATACACGATATAAAAGTATTTTTCAGCCTTTTATCGTTTAAAAGATTCTAAAAAACAATAATTGTCGTTTACGAGTTCCCAGCGTCGGGAACTCTCATTTATTTTATTTTTTGTATCTTTGCACCGTGTGACACAGATTAGAACCTTATTACCTACTTTGGAGGCGCCGCGACAAAAACAGTAATGTGTGGATCTCTACTTCCGAAAGCCAACGGAGGTGGAGAGAGGAGAGTTTATGCCCATAGCAAGAGAGCTATACAGCGCATTCTCTGCTTAGTGTTCACGGTGACACGATGACAGGGTGACACTAGTTTTTCAACTTTTCGCCTCGCACGCGGGCAGGCAGGAAAAATCAGGCCGAAAGTTCCTGCCTGCCCGCGCGAGAGTAAATCTTCAGAAATCACTGTCACCAGTGTCACCCTGTCACCCTGAAGCCGTTGCTTACGAAGTAAAAGTCAGTTACTTGCGATGCAAAAGTCATTTACTTGCGGTACAAAAGTCAGTTACTTGCGATGCGAAAGTCTGTTACTTACGATGCGAAAGTCAGTTACTTGCGATGCAAAAGTCAGTTACTTGCGATGCGAAAGTTAGTTACTTACGCCCCGTAATCCACTGGCTTACGAAGCGAATTACAAGCGTGCGGTATTTAAGAATAGAAGAAAAAGTTTGGCTGTTTCATATAAAAGGCGTATATTTGCAGAAAAAAGAGACAAGATGACGCAACAGAATAGAAAATTGCCTTTAGGCATACAGGATTTTGAAGAGATGCGTAGAGATCATTATATCTATGCTGATAAGACCGATATGGTTTGGAAACTGGCTAATGGTACTAAATACAATTACCTGAGCCGTCCACGCCGTTTCGGTAAGTCTCTTTTGTGCTCTACCCTTAAGTGTTATTTTGAGGGTAGAAAGGAACTCTTTGAAGGTCTCAAAATGATGGAACTTGAAACGGAGTGGGTAAAACGTCCTGTAATCTATTTCAGTATGAGTTTGGGTGGTTCTTCTGCTCAAACGCTTACAGAATATTTGAACAATGTATTGTCTTCATACGAGAAGATATATGGCAGGAATCCGGATGAGCAGTCTTTAGGTAATCGTTTAAATGGTATCATTCAGAGAGCATACGAACAGGCGGGAGTACAGATAGCCATTATAGTTGATGAGTATGATGCTCCTTTGCTGCATACTTATGAGACCGATCATCATGATGCATGCCGTGAGATATACCGTAACTTCTTTACTGGCTTGAAGGACTATGGCTACTGCATCAAGTGTGTCTTTATTACTGGCGTTACTAAGTTTACCCAAATCAGTATGTTTGGTATGCTTAATACGTTAGTTAATATCAGCTTTCGTAATGAGTACGCTGCGATATGCGGTTTCACCAAAGATGAAGTTATTTGTAATTTCTCAGAACATCTATCAGAATTGGCAGATAACAATGCTATCACGAAGAGTGCCCTTATGGATACTATGAGCTCTGTCTATGGTGGCTATCATTTCTCACGTTGTCTTATAGGTGTTTACAATCCTTTTAGTGTATGTAATGCATTGGTTAATCTTCGCTTTGATTCTTATTGGATAGCTTCAGGTTCCAACGAAATGTTACTCAAGGTTTTGCGTAAATTCATCAACGAGATTCCTGAGCTAGACAATTGTTTGATAGATTCCGATTACCTGGAGATGAGTGATGTCAATATGGATGAACCTAAGCTCTTTCTTTATCAGTTAGGTTACCTTACCATCAAGAAGGTGGTTGGCAGCAGTTATATGTTAGGCTATCCTAACCGGGAAGTGAGAAATGCGATGTTGGGTATGAGCCTTCCCAACAGTTAAATAAGGATTTGGTTAGGAAGAAGGCACAATAAAGGGGTGAATACACTATATAAAAAGTATTCACCCCTTTATTGCCTCAGTAGCTCATCATTAGAATATTTTGCCAAACATAATGTTCACCAACGTTTTGAACAGAATCTTGGCATCAAACCACCAGGATCTGTGCTCCAGGTAGAAGAGGTCAAGACTTAGTCTTCTCAACATCTTCGGCATCGTATCCGTATATCCATTATATAAGGTGGCATAAGAAGTTACTCCTGGACGAATCTGATACAGATAAGTATATCGAGGATCATGCTCCATAATCTGGTCGATATAGAATTTGCGTTCAGGGCGCGGACCTACAAATGCCATGTCTCCTTTAAAAACGTTCCAAAGTTGAGGAAGTTCATCGAGGTGATGCATTCTTAAAAAACGTCCAACTTTAGTGAGCCTTGGATCACCTTTTATCTCAAGAAGATCAGGACCATCTTTTTCTGCATCAATCTTCATGGAACGAAATTTATAGATAAAGAATGGCTTGCCATGTAGACCTATGCGCTCTTGACGGTAGATTACAGGTAGCCCATCCTCTAATCGGATAGCAATAGCACACGCTATGGCTAAAGGAGAGAAGAATATCAGACAACATGCAGCGATGACGAAATCGACGGAGCGCTTTATAATTTGCTCCGTCTTATTCATGTTGTCTTTATATTGTTTATTTTCCATCAGTTTTTTTTATTTATTACGAACGTGAAAGTGCTTATTTGTCGAGCTTCTCGTAAATCGAATTATTGCTCTTGTACTCTGGTACGATTTCTTTCATACATTTAACTGTGAGCATTTCATCGTATAACTTGCTTTTTTCTATCAAGTTATCGATTTGCTTAGATACTTCAGTATAATCGTATTCACGTACTTCAGCGATTCTTATTTTGTCATGGAACGACGGCTTGGTTGATTCCTTCTCATTAAGCACTTCCTCGTAAAGCTTTTCGCCTGCTCTCAGTCCAGTGTATTTGATTTCAACGTTCTTTGCTCCACTGAGGTTGATCATTCTCTGTGCCATGTCGGCAATGTTGACAGGTTTGCCCATGTCGAAAACAAATATTTCCCCGCCGTTACCTTTTGTTCCTGCTTCCAGAACTAGTTTGCAAGCCTCTGGAATGAGCATGAAGTAGCGGATGATACGTGGGTCTGTAACAGTGACAGGACCACCAGCTTTAATTTGTTTCTTAAATAAAGGTATAACAGAACCATTGGAGCCCAATACGTTACCAAAGCGGGTTGTAACAAACTGGGTTTCTCCTTTGACGATACCTTCTTTCACAGCTTTGTTGAGGCTCTGTACATATATTTCACAGATACGTTTTGAGCATCCCATCACATTGGTAGGATTCACAGCCTTATCAGTTGATATCATTACAAATTTCTTCACGCCATACTTTATAGCTAAATCAGCCAGTATTTTGGTGCCATATACATTATTTTGAATGCTTTCACATGGATTGTTCTCCATCATAGGAACATGTTTATATGCAGCAGCATGGAAAACATAGTCAGGCAAGTATGTCTTGAAGATATGTTCCATTCTCGACTTGCTACAGATGGTGGTAACGATGGTTTCAGCTTTTATCTCAGGGAATTGCTTCGCCATCATCAATCGTATATCGTGCTGCGGAGTCTCTGCACTATCTATTAAAATCAATTCTGCAGGACTGTACTTAGCGATTTGTCTTACCATTTCGCTTCCGATGCTTCCAGCAGAACCTGTAATCAATATGCGTTTACCATGAAGCATGGCACCTACACTTTCCATATCGATGCTGATTTCATCTCGAGGTAAAAGATCCTCAATGCTAACTTCCTTGAGCTGTTGCTGTTCATTTCTGTTCCACTCCTGTGTGGTAGGCATATAGATATGTATGCCTTCTGCAAGGAGTGCATCCTGGAAGTCTTTATTTGCGCGAAAAACGTTGATGGCACCAGGAGAAATTAATAGGGTAGAGATATTGTTATTTCTCATTTTCCTGATGGTATTCAGGTCTGGAGCATACACTTTGGTTCCCATCAGGTGATGGTGCTTTATTTTTGTGTCATCAGAGATAAAGCCCATGAGTTTAAATTTCATGGGTTTACTGTTTTTGATTTGCTTGGCGAGACCGATACCACCTTCTTTCACGCCGTAGATAAAAGCATGTTTAATGTTGTAATCAGAGAGAGAGACGTCAAAAATAGTCTTAGCAATCACTCTGATAGCCCACAAGACTAAAGTGGAAATGAGAGCTCCAAGTACAATATTGCGGTATTCAATTTCCACCCCTGGGAAGAAATGAGTACTAAGTAACATGTTTTTCGTTATAGCAGACAGTACCGCACCAAAAGTAACAGCATAGAATACCCTTTGCAAATCAATAAACGATGAGTATCTGAGGATACCGTCGTATGTGTGGAATATCCTAAAACCGATGGCATGGAACAATGTGAATATAGCAAATAACATAGAGAGTTGTCCTAATATGCCCAACGCTTTTGCTCCACTGTTAATCTGTTGATATATAAATAGGTAAGAAATAAATATCACAGCACAGTCTATCCAGAAAATACACCAGTATGGTAGTGAATTTCTGGAGAAATACCAATTTGATAGTCTATTGAAAAACTTCATTTTCTTGAACTTTTAAAAGAGGTTGTTTAAATGAACATTATTTTGTTATAATGTTTTCTTTTATCGTGTCAGTGATATAGTGTACATCTTCTTCAGAAACGCATGGACCACTAGGCAAGCAGAGGCCCTTACGGAACAAATCTTCACTGATACCATTTGTGTATGACGTACAGTCTGCATAAACGGGTTGACAATGCATAGGCTTCCATAAAGGGCGTGCCTCAATAGATGCTTGATCAAGTGCTATTCGTAAAGCTTCAACATTCTTGTTTGGCTCCAATGATGTATGTGCGCTTTTAGCACTGTGTGTAACGCCAGCTGCACCTCCTACAGCGCCCGTAATGACCTGACTATATGCCTTTTCTTCGCCTTTAATCTTAACTCCTTCATCTAACATAATCGTATTGAGCCAAAAATTTGAGTCAAAATCAGGTGTTGGGTTGCTATGTACGGTGATGCCCTTGACATTTGCCAATAATCTTGTATATAGGTCATGTACGTGTTTGTGATGCGCTATATGGTCGTTTAGTACAGTCATTTGACCTCGTCCTATTCCCGCACAAACGTTGCTAAGACGGTAATTGTAACCAATGTGCTCATGTTGGTAGTATGGATATGACTCTCTTGCTTGGGTTGCATAGAACATAATGCGACTCTGGCTTTCGGCGTCTGGGCATATTAAGGCACCACCACCACTTGTCGTAATCATTTTATTTCCGTTGAAACTTAATACGCCATATCTGCCAAATGTTCCACACACTTGTTCTTTATAACGGGAGCCAAGACCTTCTGCTGCATCCTCTATAAGTGGAATGTCGTATTTGTTAGCAACCTGCAATATTTCGTCAATCTTTGCAGGCATACCATATAGATAAACGACGATGATGGCTTTAGGCTTTTTACCTGTCTTTTCTATTCTGTCAGCAATAGCTTGGTCTAGAAGCTGAGGATCCATATTCCATGTCTCTTTTTCACTATCCACGAAAACAGGTTTCGCACCCAGATATTTAATAGGGTTGCTTGATGCGCAGAATGTGAAAGACTGTACCATAACTTCATCTCCTGCTTTCACATCACAGTCTAGCAGGGCAAGGTGTACAGCGGCTGTACCTGCACTTAATGCAACAATCTTCTTGTCTTGTCCTACAAAGTTCTCCAAATCATTCTCAAAACCATTGACATTCGGTCCTAATGGAACAACCCAATTGGTATCGAAAGCTTCTTGGATGTATTTCATTTCATTGCCACTCATATGAGCAAGACACAAGTAAATTCTCTTTCTGTTCTCCATTGTTTTAAATATTTTAGAGTCGTGAACATCAGTTATAGATGGTGTTCTTCTATATTAATTCTTTATTGTATGAAATTCTATTTCCTGTTACTGTAGCAATAATCATTTTTAAGTCCATGATAAAACTATAGTGGTGAAGGTAATAGAGATTTATTTTAACTTTGTCAGGATAAATGATATTGTCATTATATTCCTGTGGATTGGCTTGTTTTGCAAGCAATTCCTCTTCGTCTCTATATTTCAAACTAGCAGGTCCTGTAATACCTGGGCGAAGTTTTAGGATTTCTCTATCTTCTCCTTTTAAGTTATCTGCGTATCCTGGTACGTCTGGTCGAGGTCCAACGAAACTCATATCCCCAATCAGTACATTCCAAAGTTCAGGCAGTTCATCCATCTTATATTTTCTTAGTTTCGCTCCAAGAGGAGTGATACGGCTTTCACCTGCTACGGATACAGAAGATCCTCCATGATTTTGGGACATGGAACGGAACTTGTACATCGTAAACAACTTACCATCTTTTCCAACTCTCTTTTGAGTAAAGATAGCTGGTCCGTCAGGCATTTTAATGCGGATAAGAATCCACGTTGTAAGCAATATTGGACTAAGTAAAATGAGTCCGATAATAGCTGTTACTCTATCGAAGATGTATTTAATAATCATTTTGTGAAATATGATGTTTTTATTTATAAACGCTTTATTATTGCGTTTATTGCATATCCCACGAAACATATTGTAGAATAAATTGGATTTATATGCTCAATTTCTCTATAAACTTTCCAGACATCTTTGGCTGCTTTCCATTTTTTTGCTGTGTTAGATGTTGAAACTAATCGGTAGTTGGCTAATGTCTTTTGCAGTCCATATGCCTTAAAACCTCTTTTCATAATGAGTAGCCATAATGCCATGTCATGAGAACTCTTGATGTTAGGCATCATAAATGAACCTGTTTTTTCCTTATCTATGATAACTGTTAGGCATCCTATAATAGTATTGCGCAGATATCCATGATAATCTATTACTTTTGGAGCGTGGATAATATTTCCAGTTGGGGTTCCATCTTCTTTCATTACGCTATAGGTACAGAAAGAGAAAGCGATATTGTTTTTTTCCATAAACCTGATTTGAGTTTCTAGTTTGTTGGAAATCCATGTGTCGTCACTGTCTAAAAATGCAATATATTTTCCAGTAGCATTTTGCAAAGATATGTTCCTAGCAGCTGCAGCGCCGCTATTTTTCCCTGTAGAAAATAGTTGAATTCTATTGTCTATTTCTTGAAACTTTTTAATGATATTAATTGTGTCATCTTTAGAACAATCATCTGTTATCAAGAGTTCCCAATTACTATAGGTTTGTTCTATTACAGATTGGATTGCTGCAGCAATAAATTTTGCAGCATTGTAAGATGGCATGATGATACTAACTTTATTCATTGTGTATAAATTATATTATTCTATATTGTCCACAATTAAGTGGCTTAGTTTTAAATTCAAATTTAATAAATGTTTTGCACGTTATAGTCTTATGAATTTCATAAGTGTAGCGACAATGCGAGTTGCAATAAAAGGTATATTGTAAGAACTTGTTAGCATCTTTATATATCTTTTTTGCAACTTGCATACAATTTGACTTTTTTGTAATGTTGTTTGCTTAGTCCTGCTGGCTGATTCCACCCTTAATCTTCTGTAATATATGGCATTCTTGTCTGATAGAATTATATTTTTGATGTTTTTACTGATTTCTGCCATAAACACAGAATCTTCTCCAATCTTTAAGTTTGTGTCAAAGCGGACGTCTTGTATAATTTTTTGACTTATGATTTTGCAACAAGAAGAACTCATAAATTTTCTTCCTTTAAGTACTGATAGCGGTGCATTTTTGTGTATAAGTTTCTCATATGCTGATGCTATGTAGTCATTTTCAGTTTTGTTGCTATTATTGTAAAATGCTTTGACATTGCTTGCAACGATGTTACATGAAGAAGCTTTACTGTATAAGTCTTCTAAATAAGAAGGTGATATTTTGTCATCATCATCAATGAAACATATGTATTCTCCTAGAGCTCTTGACAATCCTAAATTCCTGGCATTTGAAACACCAGAAGTTTCTGTGGGTATGACAACAGAATTAAAGTTATACTTTTTTGTTAAATTGTAAATGTATTCAATGTATGGTTTAATAACTCCGTTAAGTACAATGATTATTTCAAAGCATTTTTTATCCATTGTTTGGTTGTTTATGCTTTCAAGGCAGTCCTTAAGATAAGGACCTGGTTTATATGTTGGAATGATGATGCTGATTTTCATGTTTTACTAATATTTTTAGCTTCCTTCAATTTATGGAAATGAAGGAAGCTTATGTCTAATGTTAATCGTTAGAAATACTTGATATTGTTTCAATAATTCTTTTGCAAGCTAGCCCATCACCATACGGGTTGGTAGCTTTGCTCATCTTCTCATATTCGCTAGAATCAGATAGTAAGCATGAAACGCTGTCCATGATTGCCTGATAATTAGTACCGACTAGCTTCACCGTTCCTGCTTCAACCGCCTCGGGACGTTCAGTTGTGTCTCGCATTACGAGTACAGGCTTTCCTAATCCTGGTGCTTCTTCTTGGATGCCGCCACTATCTGTCAATACGATATTGGCTTTTTCCATTAGGAAAACAAACATGAGATATTCCAGAGGTTCTATAAAGAAAATATTGCCAAGATTACTTAAGTCTTCACCAAATACATCGTGGATTGGCTTACGTACATTTGGGTTGAGATGCATAGGGTAGACAAAATCAACATCTGGATGTTGGGCAGCCAAATCCTTGATAGCATTGCAAATATTGAGGAAACCTTCTCCAAAGTTCTCTCTTCTGTGACCTGTAATTAAGATAAGGCGTTTTCCGTCTTGAAGACGTTTCGAATCATAGCCCTTTTCCTGTAAATCTCTAGTCAAACGAACATCAAGTTCTCGGTCATTTTTTATTTTTGCAGTAACCCAATGTAGGGCATCTATAACTGTATTTCCTGTAACAGAAATCTTGCTGTCTACAATGTTCTCTTTCAGGAGGTTCTTACGGCTCAGTTGGGTAGGGGAGAAATTATAGGTAGCAATGCGCCCTGTGATTTGTCTGTTCATCTCCTCTGGCCATGGACTATATATATCATAAGTTCTTAATCCTGCCTCTACGTGAGCTACAGGAATTTGCTGATAAAATCCTGCAAGTGCTGCAGCGGTACTGGTTGTTGTATCTCCATGTACGAAAAGTATGTCTGGACGGCATGCTTTGAACACATCGCGCATGCCAAGAAGCACTCTAGACGTAATGTCATAGAGATCCTGTCCTTGTTTCATGATGTTGAGATCATAGTCGGGCTTGATATCGAACAGGTGAAGAACCTGATCCAACATTTCTCTATGCTGGCCTGTAACGCAGACTATTGTTTCAAAATCTTCTTTCTTTTCTTGGAATGCTTTTACCAAAGGAGCCATCTTAATGGCTTCTGGGCGGGTTCCAAATACTAGCATTATTTTTTTCATTGTATATTGTTTTTTTTTATTTTATTCTAGCTATTTTTTAGATAACGTTCTCCTTTGCTTTTTATTGTGTTTCGCATGCCCGATGTCAGTTTAGAATTACTATGGTAGAGAAATAAGTGATTAATCGCAATGTATATAAGAGTTGGTCTTGAATTTTCAAGGTTTTAAAACAATATCAAAAAATACTAATTTTTATAGAAACGCCCAAATTATATTTGTATGTTTCAACTTAAAATAGTATATTTGCATTTGTTTAAAATTCCACCTCAATTTATAGTAGGATTCCTTGTTTATAGTAAGAAAGCATTAGAAAAAAATGATTTCTTTTAGGATTCCTAAAGAAAAGATTATAGTAAAACCGGAATATTATTATTAGAGATATGATTAGATTTGTAAAAGGCAATTTATTGGAAAGTACAGCTCAGGCACTTGTCAATACCGTAAATACGGTGGGAGTGATGGGTAAAGGTATAGCCTTGCAATTTAAAGGGGCTTATCCTAAAAATTATATTCTCTACAGAAAGGCATGTAAAGAAAAACTTGTTCGGGTTGGTTCAATGTTTATAACTCAAGAACAGAATGTATATGGGAATAATAAAATCATAGTAAACTTTCCAACAAAAACGACTTGGAGAAAGCCCTCTGAATATTCCTATATAGAGATGGGACTCAAAGATTTGAAAGATAAGATTCTTGAATATCATATTGAGTCTATAGCTATTCCACCATTGGGTAGTCATAATGGGGGCTTGGACTGGAATGTCGTAAAACAGATGATTATCAGTCAATTGTCTGATTTGGATTGTGAGATTATTCTTTACGAACCAAACGAAGCAATTATAGAGTTGATGAAATCTGAACGTGTAAAATTGACTCCGGCAAGAGCTATGTTGTTATATATGCTCTGTTCTTTGGTTTCAGAAGGTGAGTTTGCATCTGAATTTGCAGCAGAAAAGTTGGCATATTTTCTGCAAAAATTTGGAGCTGCGGATAGCTTGAAGTTACACTTTAGGCAGTATTATTATGGTCCTTATTCTGGCAAGGTAAGATTTGTTCTTCATTACCTGAACGGAAGTTATCTAAAGGGTGTAGGACAGATGGAACAAAAGCCATTTGATCCTATCTGGTTGTCACCTGATACATTTAAAGATGTTCAGAATTTCTTGGCAAGCGAAGAGAATAAACCTTATGAGGATATTTGTAAAAGGACTGCAAGTTTCCTCTCTGGTTATTATTCCAATTATCTTCTGGAGTTATTGTCAACTGTTGATTATATCTTGCATAACAATGAAGATCTTAAGGAGTGGCTGATAATGAAACCTCAAGAAGTATATGAACTGGTGGTTCTGCATATTAATCAATGGAGTGAACGCAAAAAGTATTTATTCAATAATGAAGAGTATATTCGTCTTGTGCTAAATCATCTCTATAAGTTTGAAAAACAGAATAATGGTTTATTGTATGTGTGAGAAGAATATGTGACACTTGGGTTTCATGTGGTATCATACATATGACATGTTGTACCTCTGAAAATCTCGTAAGTTCTTCTGTTTTTTGAATATCTCTGAAAATCTTGTAGTATGAAGATTTCTACAAGATTTTCAGAGCTTATTTACGACGATGTTTGCCACTGACTTATGGTTTTTAATTTGTCGATATTATTTCTTATTGCATCCAAGAATCCATGTCCCCATTGGATATCTGGTTCAACGTAGTTTCCTTCTCCCCATTCATTCCATGATTTAAGAAAGAGAATCTGATGCTCATTTTCTTTATCCTTAATAATTTCTTTAGCTTGAAGGATATGCTGTTTGAACTTTTCTGGAGTTGCATTAACATATATGCCGTCCTGGCTAGCTACGCGTGGCGTTCTGTCCCATTGGGGTAATATTGTAGGATAGACATTTTCCCATGTATCTTCAGGAGCAAAATAGTTTCTTACGGTTTTTGCATAGTCATATTTAATACTTCCTGTGGGAAGACCGAGATGCCTAAGACCTGTCTTAAGCAGATTCTTCCATTTCCCTTCATAAAGCATTTCTCCTCTTCGTTTTCCAAAAGAGTTGACTGCATCAAACCCCATATCCAAAACAGCTTCATAGATATCTTTACTGCTTTCTAGATTTGGTAGAGTTCTAACGTGATGTCCTTCTTTGTCTGGTTTGAAGGTTAGCGTTGAAGGTGTCATACCAACAAAATGAAAACCAGGTAATCCGTGTTCTTTTGCAAGTGAACGCCATGTATCCAAAAATCTGTCAATATGTGGAAAGTCAAAAACACTATAAATGACAAAGAGTAGTTTGTCATCTACTTTTATATATCGGTGATCTTTGAATGCTGGTAACAGTGACATGAAATGTTCTATGTCATCATCCTTTCCAGGGTATTCCTGTTTGATAAGTATAGAGTCCTTCTGCATGGCAGACTTGCTCTCCCATGTCTTATTACTCCATGTATGATTAGCCCAGCATATACAAAAAGGGAAGTCAGGCTTGCCAGTTTCCACTACTTCATGGAAAGGACGTTCTAGGAGTTGTTTCCCGTGTCCAAACCAATAGTGATAATAGCAGAATCCTTCGATGCCAGCTGCTTTTGCCAATTCTGCCTGTCGTATGCGTGTTTCTGGCAACCGTAAATCATAGAAGCCTAAATCTGCAGGGATTCTTGGCTGCTGATGACCTTTGAACAAAGGTTTTGCTTTTGCTACATTTGTCCATTCTGTAAAACCAGGTCCCCACCATCTGTCGTTTTCTGGAATCGGGTGGAACTGGGGAAGGTATAATGCTATAATTCTTGGTGTCATTTGAATAACTTATGTCTAATTAATATTCTATCTATTTTCTTTATTCTTCTTATTTCTCTAATTTGCCTGACTAAAAGAAATCCAAGCATTGATAATTGGCGAGCTCTTTTTGAAGGAAGAACTTTCTCTAATGTCATGCTTATGCAGATTATTTTGTTGAATATTGCTCCATATATAGGTGAGAATCTGTTTAAGACATTTGAAAAAATTTGAGCAAGATAGTTGTCGTTACCCTTACCACTGTTGATAGAGTTGTACAACAATAAAATGCCTTCGAAAATTGCAAGATCATATTTATGGCCATATATTGCTTGTATATGTTTATATGTATTCGTTAGATACAATTCGTGACTTTTGTAGTGCTTAATTGTATTTATCTTTTTACTAATAGAGTCTTTTGTATAGATTCTGTATCCATAATCAGGCATTTCTGAAGCATATTTATATTTTAATCCTTTAGTAATGGCTTGAATATTGTAGTCAGCATCTTGTAGTGACAATAGTCCTTCTTCCCAATATAGTTTGTTCCTAACAATAGACTCTTTTTTATATATGTTATTCCATACTATAAACGGAAGGGTTCTTCTTGCAAATTCTTTTATGTCATTGTCTGCAATTTTGTAGCCATAACAATTTTTGTTTGCGGTTGCGTAGAAGGCGTTGTTTACAAAGAGGCCTGATGGAAAGACCATAAAATCCATAGCAGGATTCAATTCCATTTGTTGAACTCTTGTAAATAAGCATTCTGGAGTAATAAAATCATCAGAGTCAAAGAATACGATATATTTTCCAGATGAATTCTCAATTCCAATATTTCTGCATGTTGGTGCACCTTTGGGCAAACGAACTCGTTTTATAAGTTTTATTCGATGGTCTATATTCATATATGTTGAGATCAGACGTAGTGTTTCCTCGTCTGATCCATCATCTATAGCTAGAAGCTCCCATTCGTTGAACGTGTTGTTTCGAATGCTATCAATCATAACGCCAACTTCATCCTTGTGATTGAAAATTGGTATGATAATACTTAATATAATCTTATTTGTAACCATTCTTTTTTTATATAAACGGAGTTTTGGGGATAAATATTGTTATAGGAACATTTATAATTTGTTCTTTAACACAGAAGTCCACTTTTCTTCCCATTTTTTTAGGTTGAAACTTATCTTTACTGTGTCGTATCCCCTTTCAGCTAAATTAGTGCGTAGCTGTTTGTCTTCTACTAAATGTTGTAATTTTATGTATATTTCTTCGCTAGTTGGTGATACCATAAGTCCGTTATATCCATCTATAATAATGTTAGTCATTCCTCCAACATTTGTGCATAATACAGCACAATGTGCAGCCATCGCTTCTAATAAGGATAAAGAAGTTCCTTCTGAACCTGTTGTTGGAATGACTGCGATATCAAACTGTGAATGGAATGATATACTATCTTCTGATTTATAATGTGTGAAGTATACATTTTTGTAACCACAAAATTGCTGTTTTAGCCATCCTTCATCTGGACCTTCTCCAGCAAAAGTAATTTCTATATCTTCATTGGTTTTCATTAACTTTTTTACCGCTGTAGTGAAAATCCTTGTGCCACGATATTCAAAGAATCTTCTTGCAAAAACAATTTTTGTAATTGAGTCAGAATGCTTAAGAGGCATAGTGTCTCCTATTTTAGTAAAATTCATAATAGGAATGAGTTTTACATTTCTTTCATGTAACTGGGTTCGATGCCAGCAGATGAAATTATTGTCCACACAAACTACGTCTTCTACATTCCTAAGTCTTCTAACTGTTCTGTAGCTATATATAGTTTTGCTTAAAAAACTTCTGAGAAAACTTCGCTTTTCCATTGATTCTTTATCCCATGATATGCCATGTTGTATTGCTATTGAGTTAGGCACTTTTTGTGATGGAATTATGTCATCTGTTGCGAAAAGAGTTATATATTCTACTTTGGGGTCTCGTAAAGAAAGAACTTTTTTGTACAAAGTGTTTGCATTTCTTTTATTTTGAGGGATAGGGATACCAATAACTTTAGCGTTATCAAAAATAACTTTTTCAAAAGAAATGTCTGAATATTGAAAAATTCTAACTTGGAAACCTATCTTTAATGCTAATTTTGTAAGCTGGCTGATGTATGTTTGAATACCACCTAAAGTCATTACTTCACCTTTTAAGTCGAAGTAGCGAATGTAAAGAATGTCTATTGTTTTCATTTTGATGTTTTTTGATTATTAATTCTTCTATTTCTTAATGTATCTATTAAATAATTATAACTTTCTAGTTTAAAGATAATACACATTGTCAAGTAAATGCCTATACCTGATGCTATTTGTAATACTAATATAAGTATACTTGGCATTGGCAAAAACTGTATAATATATATAATGATACCCATAACGATGGAAGCTCCTAAAGGTGGCGCGATGTCTCTCCAAAGTAATTTGGTAGTATAGCCTAGCAGTTTTTTGTTAGGATATGTATTTATAAAAATGCATATAAAATTATAGACAACAACTCCTATGGCTATGGCATAAACATTGATGAATAATGTTATGATAAGAATGGTAATTTCTAATACTTTCTTCAATAATTCAAGTTTTAAAAATATATCGCTTCTGCCCATAGCTTTTATGGCTTCAATATTCGCTATCTGCATAGGCATTAGAATATATGCTATACAAAATATGCGTATAAAAGGAACAGTAAACATCCACTTTTCTGTTAAGAGTATTTTTACTAAAGGTACTGCTACAGCAAACAATCCGATAAGTAATGGAAATATTACTAAACTACTTGTTCTTATACTCCTTCTTACCATATGCTTGATGTTGTTCTTGTCATCTTGTTTTGATGAAAAAACTGGGAATAGTACAGCTTGGATGGAGCTGTTTATGTTGTCCATAATTAAAGCGGGAAATTGCTTTCCTCTTTCGAAGTATGCTAACATTGACGGCATATAGTATTTGCCAATTAATAAACTACGGATATTCACAAAGAGTGAAATAATAAAATTTGACATGAAAATTTTCCAACCATATCCATATAATTTTTTCAAAGAAGCTATTGAAAATGACAACTTTGGTTTCCAATTTACAGAAAAGAACATAATCATGCACATTAGGTAGGATGATACAATATAATGCAAAACCAAAGCCCAAATGCCATAATTCTTATATGCTAAGAATATTCCTGTAACTCCTGCTACTATAGTCGTTAATAGGCTAGAATAAAAGAGTTTTTTAAATTGCATATTTTTTGATATATAGGCTCTTTGAATTGAATTTATAGCATAGGCGATAAGGCATAAAGCTACCACTCTTACGACAGAGCATAATTCTACATTATTGTAGAATTTTGCTATAATCGGAGCGGCTGCGTATAGTATTATATATATGAAACTAGCGATAAAGAGAGTTGTATAGAATATTGTAGAGAAGTCTTTTGCGTCGGCATTCTTGGCTTGTATTAAAGCAGTATTGAAACCACCATCAACAATGACATTCGCAATATTTATAAAGACCATAACAAGTGCGATTTCTCCATACTCTGATGGTTGGAGTATTCTTGCAAGGCATATGGAGACTATAAAAGAAACTCCTTGGACACTTACTCTTTCTAGTAATTTCCATAGAAAAGAGTTTATTATTTTGATATTATTCATGACCTATTTTTGCGTTTTTGTTATCTAATAGAATTTTACAACAATAGCCAATTAGTGCATAGAAAAACATTTCTGTTAAAAATGTGCTACTCAGAAACAACTTTATTATAGTGAAAGAAAACATCATGATAATCATACATCTTTCATGCTTCGTTTTACTATTATAAATCGCCAAGACGCATAAGCAACATATGCTTGCAAGTAAAATGTCCCCTAGAACATATCCATAGCTCAATTGGAAATCTAAAATAATATCATGTGGGTATATGTATCCAAAGCGTTGGGATCCAAAGTATCCAATGCCTGTAATAGAATCAGAATTGTCTAGTATCTTATAAAAAACAATCTTTATGCTAGATCTGCCACTGTCATTACCCAGTTCTCCTGAAATAAATTTATCAAGGATTCTTGTACTTAGATTTAATCCTGTGAACATAAAAGCCATATAGCTGATTATTTCATGAAGAAACAGTAGCATTATACCAGCAATACTTAATATTATTCCTTTAATTAAAAAAGCAAATTTAAAATTCATAAAGAATATAAAATAGATTATTCCAAAAAAGGCAAGACATACTAATGGACCTCTTGTACCACATGACAATAGAAATAATACTCCAACTATCATAAAGACTATATGTAATATATTAAATCTATTCAAACTATTCCATAAGAGGAGAGTAACATGGGGCAAGATATTGTACGCAGCATACATGTTGTCATCGCTTGCTACATCAGAAATGTTCTTTGCAATTTGAGCATAATGAGCAAAATAGAAAACACTCATAGCTATACAAATGATAGATATATAGGTGAAAATTTTATAGTATTTTTCATCAGCAATCCTCCCCCAAAAATACATAGGAGAGGCTAAACATAAGCAATTATATGCGTTTTTATTTAAATACTCTGTATTTTCTGGATGAATTGCATAATTTGTTACGTAGATGACTATAAGAATTGCAAAAAAAGTATAGTCAAATAGTGTGAACTTATTGATTAATAAAGGAATTGATAAAAAAAGAGGGATTACAACAATAGCAATTATAACCTGATCTGTATATTGATTGAGTAATGGAAGATGGTTTATAATTCCTCTTGTGTAGCCTAATAACATATTGCCCCATACAATACACATAAAGATGTTTAAAAAAACGTCTTTATGTGTAAATAGACCTTTCAAGTATGTTAAGATACTTTTCATTTATATTATTTTTTATAGAATATCAATAATTTATGCATTTCATTTTTTAAGACCACACATGAAGTTACCATCGTTGCAATAATTACCATCATTACAATAAATAACATGCGTTTCGGTCCTGCTGGCTTTTGTGGAACTGTTGCACTTTGTAATGTCGTGAATGCAGGAGTCTTTTCTTGCAGTTTGACCTTCATTGCTTCCAACTGAGTTTGCATGGCAGAATATGTGTTATATTTCATTTGCATCTCATTCTCCAATTGGTCTCGTTCGGACAAAAGAGATTGCATATTTACATCCTGGTTTGCATCACAGAAAGAACTATACCGAACAACAGTCTTGTCATATTCTTTTTTTGCTTTATCTGCTAAACTTTGATAATGCAGAACGTCTATTTTGGCTTTCTTTGTTCTATATTGTATGATAAAGTCTTCTAAGTGTTGTCTGACAGAATCAGCCATTAATGCACAAACTAATCGGTCTTGGTCTTGTACAGTAATTGTGATTACTTCTGTCTTTTGATCAATTGCACATGTTATTTTTTCCCCAATTGTTTTCATTAAATCATAATCCTTTTTAGAAAGATTAAATGCATTTATTTTTTTGCCTTTAGTCTTAACTATCTCGGTTTCTTCAGTTTTAAATAAATTCGTAACTGATTTTACTGCGGATATAAAAGGGGCTTTTAGCCAATTTTTTTTCTGGTATTTTCTTAAATATGTCGCATAATCACAATGGATAGAATCGTTGATTGTTTTAATTTGAATTGGGAACAATTCTACAAGAAAATCTGGTGACTCCATCAGTTCTGGGTAAAGTAGGGGGTGAATAGCATCGTTTCCCTGTATTCCTAAATTCAATCCAAATGAAGAAGCGATAGAATTGATTCCCCCAATGTTGTCTCCTCCAGTTTCTGGTGCTAAGGATACAGAACAACTATAATATCTGGGTTGAGGCATAATCCATAAAACGGAGAGAGCAAAAACTACAATCCATACAATGAAGAACAGTTTCTTCTTGTCCCACATTTTTTTTAATACTAACGTTATATCTATTGTTTCCATTTTATTCTTTTATTATTCTTTGCAAAATTGCGACATTTTTTATATGATGAAATCTTTTAGTTTATATACCTAATAAAAATGTTAGGCAATTCTTTATTACTTCCTATATTAGACCTTGTTGCAATCATGGATGCTATGCAATGCATACAGATTTACAAGCTTTCATTCATATTGCACTTCATTATGGCAAGTATGACAAGCAAACTTTTTACCATGAATAGGTCTCCCTGATTTACTCTTATATTAACCTTTACATTGGTGTTTGTTTGTTAATAACTATTCCAACTCCTAACAATCAACTTCCCCAGACTTACAGCCATGGGGTAGCAGGATATTGAGAATACCTTCTTCTACCTCTTTGTTGGGGAAGCCTAACTGGTAGTTCTTGAATCGTTCGTTGTAACTCTTTATAGTTAGGTAACCGCTTTGGTATATGACCGGAATAGGATTGGTATCCACATTGTTCATCATATTGGCCTTTACTTGTGCCTTGCTGAGATCTGTAATGCAATAGTCATGTATCTTCAGAATGTCTATGAGGAATGGGTGAGTATCTGCCTTAAACCAGTAATCATCGTAGCGTGAATTTGCTAACGTGTTCAGTACACTGAAAGGATTGTATATTTCTTCAGAATTCTCTTCGAAGTGATAGCCAGCATAACGCATACTTATCTTTGTTATAGTTTCGGTTTCGCTGTCTCCATTAGCTTCGGCTAATTCGCTGATACCTTCCTTGAAATTCGTAAGCAGTTCCTTCTCCGTCATTCCGCAGATGCTGATATAACGATGATCCATCGAGATATCCGTCAGGTTGTTGAGGTCGCTGAACACACAAACCTTGCCAAACTTGGTTACACCGGTGAGGAATGCAAACTTGATATATCGGTCTTGTGTCTTCAATACCGAATAGAATG
>CAVBFV010000017.1:0-24314 GCA_963594575.1 Lachnospiraceae bacterium
TAAGGGACTATTTGATTAATTAATTAACGTGTCCAATTTTTATTGGACACTAATGATTTTTTACATATCATCAAGTGCCTTCTCATGTTTTTTCTTATACACTGGCATATAATTGAGTCTATCAGTATATGACATTTTTACTTGATAATCATAATCTTGTTCTATAACAACCAATGTTATAATTCCCTTATTACTTTGAAAAGAACAAGATGAAACAAAAGAACCAGACAAAGGAGACTTATATGTTGCATCATAATGTTTCTCTCGAAGTAGCGTTTCTAATTCATCATACAACTCTTTTGCATCATCTTCTTTGAAAAAACTATGGACGAATGTTACTGACCACATTCTTTTTGTATCAGAATCATAATGCAAACCAAACTGTTCTATATTTCCAAGGAAAGGACCTTCCATAACACGAAGTCCCTTACTTGCATACTTATTATCTGGTGATACATAAAAGCCCTTGGACTTTAGTTTTGAAGCATACTCGTTAACGCTGCCATCAATAGGAAATCCAAGAAACTTTAAATGTTCCTCAGAAAATGCCTGTGTATAACACAAGCATAATATAATAATTGTTATAAGTCGTATCATGTCTTATTCTTTTAAGGGTAGCCCATATAGGGTATTCATTATAACTTACTTCTATTTTGTTCGACTGAGTAGAAATATACTACTCAAAATTTTCTATATAATCTGTAGTATCATTATAATACAACTCCATAGATAACTTATTGTACTTAGCCTCAATCGCAAAGAAATTATCATTTTCTTCTTTCAGCAGTTGTTCTATTATCAATCTGGCACGCTTTAATTTACTTTGAAAACTATAGAGTCTAAATTCAGACTGACTTCCCAACTTATTTTGTTCATGAAATTGATATATTGCATCTTTGGCATTGCCAGAATGATACATAAACATATCGAATCCTTGCAAATCACCTTTGGTCTTTGTATGATAATAGTTATATACAAGCAACCCGATAGTAGGTTTTAACTGTAAATAAAGGAAACGGAGTTTTTCCTTTTTTCCATCTTCCATGATTGTCTCATACTCTTCCACAAATCCATATTGAGAAAGCAATGAGTCCGTATCCTCACATTGTTGACTATAAACATTTTTATTATTTTTCATATCCTCATTTTGTTTTTCAAATAACAACAAGTATTTATAGGCATAGGAGCTTAGGGCAATACCTATAATTTTTTACAATTAATTTCAAAAATCAGAAATCGTCTTCTTCAATTTCTTTTGCCCTCATCCATATACCTGCTATAATCTTACCAATATCTTGCGAATATGATTCTAATACTTTTCCATCATAGTCACTCCATAGAACAAATCCCTTTAAGTCAAGCCTTTTCCTGCCAACATTCTGTCTAGTACCATTAAATATAAAAGATTCTTGCCAAGTAGCCATAGGATCTTCTGTTTTGACTCTATACTTACCATCCTTTATGGTAATCGTAACAATATATTCAACAGAACCCGTCATATCAATTGTTGGTCTATTATTAGGAAAAGTTTTTGTTCCATGGAGATACGATGAGTTTCTAAACTTAATAGTTCCTGTTTCTTTATCGTCATACTGTAATTTTTGTTGAAAGTTTGGTATATGTGTAGCAAGCGTTTCCTTTGCAGCACAATACAATACATCCTTAGACTGTGGACAGGAGAGAATCGCCGTAAAGCAATAACTCATTGTGTCACAATCCGCTTTCTCGAATTTAGCCTGAGCCATGCAAGAAATTACCAAACTCATGTAAAGAAGCAATATTGAAAAGTACCTTTTCATCGTCTTTTTTATTGATACACATTAATTATCTAGTTAGAAGCTACTCTTATAGTCAACATCTATCCATTTTAGGCATGGAAAATATGTTTTGATGTTATCTTTTGTGATGAGAATAGTATCACTACCACCACCCATGTAATCAACTACAACCTTATATGGAAATGGAGCTGGTCGCTTTCCATCAATATAGTAAGGATCAAAATGCTTAGTATAACTTTTCTTTGACTCAAATGGTCCTGTTGCATATATGTGATGATATTTGGAGTACTTGTCATTTGCATTAAGTATGCCAATAGCGTCCCCAACACTATTTACAGGCGTGAAGTACACATGTACGTATTTCAAATTTCTTTCGCTTGTAACTTTGAATTTCGTTTCCAGTTGCAAATGATTGAAATTCATAATATCTGCAACATAAAACTTAAATCTAGAGAATTGTACTTGTGCATGAACACTCATACTCATAGCCATACCAATGATAGCTAAAATCAAACTCTGTTTCATACTTCCGTTTTTTGAAGGTTATATAATCACTTTGATTAAACGAAAAGCGCGAGAATCTAAACTTGCCCGTCGCTCTTTCTTGGCCGTAGGAAGCCATTGGTTAATGACGAGCAGATAGAATCTCACGCTGAAAGTTATATATACCCGAAAGTGTGCCGTTGAGGTTAAGTCCTCCTTGGCACACTATGGGAGTTGTTTATACAACCTACCCGTGACATCTTCTCTGCAATGCCATTGATAACCATTTTGAATTTCCTACGTTCAGAAAGATCAATGAGCAAAGCGTTGTTGACGCCCTTTATTATGTCTGCAATCGCTTTAATTGCGAATGCTCTGCAAAAGTACAAAAAACAAATGAGAATATGTCATTTGCGAACTGATATTTTCGAAAAAAAATCGTTTCGACAGTCGAACGGCATAAAAAATGGCAGGAAACAACCGACAAACTGTCCATTCAGTTCCGCATGGCGCAAGAAACAGTGTCTTTTCCACCAAGGAGAACGGAAAGAAGGAATTGTGGCATGATTATTGTATTTTCCCGAAACGGAAGATGTCGGAAACAACGTTTCTTGCATGACTCCATACGGAAAGGGACAAAAAACAGAGTTGCTAAGTCCAAACCGAAGGGAGAGAAGGTGGAAACAATGTATCCGAATTGATTCCAACAAGAGTTTATCAACGGAAACAATGCGAAAGTGCCATGAAAATTCTTTTGACGCAAATGACGCGGAGTTTCCAAGTATTTACCATTAAAACCTAAAAGTTATGAACGAAATCGGAACTATTAGCGTGGAGCGCTTAAACAACGGCGCACATTTTTTGTTCATTTCAAACGTATGGGCACGTGCTGAAGCCGACACGAACATCAAGAGTAAGTTCAGCGCACAGATTGCCTCCCTCAAGTCTGCCAAGGAACAGGAGGACGAGGACTTGAAAATCTCACAAAAGAGTCTTCTGACAGATGACATAACTGCTGCCGATGCTGAGCGTGACAGACTTTACAGCAGTTACAAGAAGGCTGTAAAGGGTTATACAGGTCTGCCTGTAGAGAACATGGCAAAGTCTGCAAAGGTCTTGTTGCAACACATCAAGGACTATGGCATCGACCCCAAAATGCAACTTGACCGGGAAACAGGTATGTTGATTAACTTCATCGATGACCTGGAGAAAAAATATGCCAATGAGGTGCAGACTCTTTCACTGGGTGCATTTGTTACAGCGCTGAAAGCTGCCAACGAGAAAGTTCGCACGTTGACCGCTTCTCGCACCGACGAGCGTATGACCAAGATTGTCGGTACTTTGAAAGCTTCTCGCAAGGCAAGTGACGAGGCTTATCGCCTGTTGGTGAAGTTCGTGAATGCTTACGCCCTGGTTGAGGGTGATGAGAAGTATCTGAATTTCATCGACTATGTGAACACCGAGATTGTTCACTACAAGCGTGAGGCAATCGGTCAGAAGTCTGGCTCGGCTCAGACAAGTGGAACGACTGATGGTACAACTACAGGAGGAGGTTCGACTGGTGGCAGCACAGGCGGCAGCTCTACTGGCGGTGGCACAGGAGGAAGCACTACCGGCGGTGGCACTGATGCAGAGTAAAGGGTAAAGGAAACCTCGGGTTAAGAATAAACAAAAATCCCATCAAGCGTATCCTATCATAACATACGCTTGGTGGGATTTAATTTATGCACCCTTATCATTGGATTATAAATCTCACAAAATACAAGAAAAGTATAGCAGTTTCGAATATTCAGCATATCTTTGCAACAATAATAAAAGAAAGGAAAGCTATATGGAAACAAAAGACAAGAAAATACAAGTTCATACTATAGACTACAAAGACATAGACAAGTTTTTCCCTACTCATAGTGAGATTACAATGTCTCCACTTCCGAAAGGACACATAGCACGACTCGCTACCATCCACAAGGTTAAGGCTCAATAAACTTGAATTGACTATAGATATCGACTATAATAAGGAGGATTTAATATGAAAACAAATAAACTAATGGATGAAATCCGCAAGTCAACTCCTGCTGACACAAACAAACAAGTTGACTTATGCGTTGCTATTGCCAACAGAGTCTTTGAACTATTACAGGAACAAAATATGAAACAGCGTGATTTCGCAAAGGCTCTTGGCAAGACAGAAACTGAAGTGAGCCGTTGGCTGAGTGGAACACATAATCTCACTTTAGCTACAATCGCAAAGATGGCGACGGTTCTTGGTGATGATATCATTACCACAACACAGAGCAATCGTCCGTACAAACTTCCAAATACGCAAAATGTTGCTATGATGGTAGCTGAGGATATGTACAAAAAATAGTCATACAAATAACAAAAATCCCTGCCATAGGAAGCCTTTCCTACAGCAGGGATTTGTTATATGATATAAGGTGTAGTGCCTAATTAAACACTACACACTGATCATTACTTATACTCGCCCCAAGCCTTGATGTCGATATCCTCGAGCTTGGTGGTGCAGAATGCATAGATGAATGCACTCGCCAGACGGCTGTTGGTAATCAATGGCACGTTCAGGTCGATGGCTGCACGACGAATCTTGTAACCATTTGAAAGCTCGCTGCTGGTCAAGTTCTTCGGAATATTCACTACCATATCAATCTCGTGGTTGTGGAGCATCTCCAAAGCCTTTGGCGCACCGCCTTCTGCCTCCTCTGATGGCCAGAGTACACGGGTGTTCTCAATGCCGTTCTCGGTGAGGAACTTGCTACTACCACCAGTTGCATACAGCTTGTAACCATGCTTAACCAGCATCTGGGCAGCATCGAGCAAATCTACCTTCTGCTTGGCAGAACCAGTAGAAAGCAGGATGTTCTTGGCTGGAATGCGATGACCCACAGAAAGCATACTCTTCAGAAGTGCGGTAGATGTATCGTCGCCCAAGCAACCTACCTCACCGGTAGAACTCATATCCACGCCCAATACTGGGTCTGCCTTCTGCAAACGGTTGAAGCTGAACTGAGATGCCTTGATACCTACATAGTCGAGATCGAAGAGGTTCTTGTGTGGCTTCTCTACAGGCAAACCGAGCATCACACGGGTAGCCAACTCGATGAGGTTGATCTTCAACACCTTACTAACGAATGGGAACGAACGGCTGGCACGAAGGTTACACTCGATAACGAGAATATCATTGTCACGAGCCATGAACTGGATGTTGAACGGACCGTTGATGTGCAACTCCTTGGCAATCTGACGACCTACTCGCTTCACACGACGAACTGTCTCAACATACAACTTCTGAGGAGGGAACTGGATGGTAGCATCGCCTGAGTGAACACCGGCGAACTCGATGTGCTCGGAAATGGCATAAGCTATCACCTCGCCATTCTTAGCCACGGCATCCATCTCAATCTCCTTGGCATGCTCGATAAACTTGCTGACTACCACAGGATGATCCTCGCTTACGTTGGCAGCCAACTGCAGGAAGCGCTTCAACTCGTCCTCGTTGGAGCAAACATTCATCGCTGCACCAGAGAGCACGTAGCTTGGACGTACCAGTACAGGGAAACCAACACGATCGATAAACTTGTCGATATCCTCCATAGAGGTCAAGGCGCTCCACTCAGGCTGGTTGATGCCGTTGTTGGTCAGCATCTGAGAGAACTTGGCACGGTCCTCAGCGTTATCAATGTCCTTGGCAGCAGTACCCAGGATTGGCACGTTCTGTGCATCCAGGTGCATAGCCAGGTTGTTTGGAATCTGACCACCGGTAGATACGATGACGCCATGAGGCTGCTCCATCTCGATGATATCCATCACACGCTCGAAGGTCAACTCGTCGAAGTAGAGACGGTCGCACATATCGTAGTCGGTAGATACGGTCTCTGGGTTGTAGTTGATCATCACTGAGCGCCAGCCTTCCTTGCGGATGGTGTTCAATGCCTGAACGCCACACCAGTCGAACTCTACAGAAGAACCGATGCGGTAAGCACCTGAACCGAGTACGATGATAGAACGGTGGTCGTTCTCGAAGGTGATGTCGCTCTTCACGCCAGCGTAAGTTACATAGAGGTAGTTGGTCTGAGCAGGATACTCTGCTGCCAGGGTATCAATCTGCTTTACTACAGGCAGGATGCCATAGCTCTTGCGCTTGTTGCGAACCAGGAGGGCTGCCTTGTGCATGTTGCCCAACTCCTGCTCCAAGCCCACGGCACGGGCTACCTGGAAGTCGGTAAAACCGTAAACCTTAGCGGTGCGGAGCAAATCCTGGTCAAGTGTATTGATGTTGCACTTCTTCATCGCCTCGTCGATGTCGATGATGTGCTTCAACTTCTCGAGGAACCACTTGTCAATCTTGGTCAAGTCGTGAATCTGATCTACGGTATAGCCCTTGTGCATTGCCTTTGAAATCACGAACACACGCTTATCTGTTGGCTCGCGCAAAGCTGCATCGATATCATCGATTTCAAGCTCCTTGTTCTCTACGAAGCCGTGCATGCCCTGACCTATCATACGAAGACCCTTCTGGATGGCCTCCTCGAAGTTGCGGCCGATGGCCATTACCTCACCTACTGACTTCATTGATGAACCCAACTCCTTATCTACGCCACGGAACTTAGACAAGTCCCAACGTGGAATCTTACAAACTACGTAGTCCAATGCTGGCTCGAAGAAGGCAGATGTGGTCTTGGTTACTGAGTTCTTCAACTCGAACAGACCGTAACCCATACCGAGCTTGGCTGCAACGAAGGCAAGAGGATAACCGGTAGCCTTAGATGCCAAGGCAGAAGAACGGCTCAAACGGGCATTCACCTCAATAACGCGATAGTCCTCGCTCTTAGGATCGAAGGCATACTGCACGTTACACTCACCCACGATTCCGATGTGACGGATAATCTTGATGGCAAGGGCACGGAGCTTATGATACTCAGAATTGCTCAGGGTCTGAGATGGAGCGATGACGATACTCTCACCGGTATGGATTCCCAGTGGGTCGAAGTTCTCCATGTTACAAACGGTGATACAGTTGTCGTAACGGTCGCGAACCACCTCATACTCTATCTCTTTCCAGCCCTTCAAGCTCTTCTCTACCAATACCTGTGGAGAGAAAGAGAAGGCCTTCTCAGCGAGCTTGTTCAGCTCCTCCTCGTTGTCTGCGAAACCGGAACCGAGTCCACCCAAGGCGTAAGCAGCACGGATGATGACAGGATAGCCGAGCTCGGCAGCAGCCTTGCGGGCCTGCTCGATGTTCTCGCAAGCCTCACTCTTAATGGTCTTCACGTTGATTTCATCCAACTTCTCTACGAAGAGCTCACGGTCCTCAGTATCCATGATAGCCTGTACTGGAGTACCCAATACCTTAACATTATATTTCTCCAGGATGCCCTGGCGATAGAGTTCCACACCACAGTTGAGGGCAGTCTGACCACCAAAGCTGAGGAGGATTCCGTCTGGCTTCTCCTTCTGGATGACACGCTCTACGAAGTATGGCTGCACAGGCAGAAAGTAAATTTGGTCGGCCACGCCTTCCGAAGTCTGTACGGTTGCAATATTAGGGTTGATGAGCACGGTCTCGACACCTTCCTCGCGCAATGCCTTCAACGCCTGCGAACCAGAGTAGTCGAACTCGCCTGCCTCACCTATCTTCAAGGCTCCAGAACCCAAGAGGAGCACTTTCTTTATATTTTCGTCTTTCATTTTTTTTCTAATTATTTAAGTGTTTCTACAAACTTGTCAAACATAAACTCTGTGTCTACAGGACCTGAGCATGCCTCTGGGTGGAACTGGCTGGAGAACCAAGGATTCACCTTGTGGCGGATACCCTCGTTGGAACCGTCGTTCATGTTGACAAAGAACTCTTCCCAATCGCTGCCGAGAGTCTTGGCATCTACCGCATAACCATGGTTCTGAGAGGTGATGTAGCAGTTGTTGGTTCCTACCATGCGTACTGGCTGGTTGTGTGAACGGTGACCATACTTCAACTTGTAGATAGTAGCACCTGCTGCCTTTGAAAGCAACTGGTTACCCATACAGATACCACAGATAGGCTTGCGGCTCTGGCTGATCTGCTTGCGGATGATATTGACAGCATCCTCGCACATATCAGGGTCGCCAGGTCCGTTGGCCAAGAACAAACCATCAAAGTCCATATCGGTATAATCGTAGTTCCATGGCACGCGAATCACCTCTACACCTCTGTTGATGAGACAACGGATGATGTTGGCCTTCACGCCACAGTCGACCAGTACCACCTTCTTGCCGGCTCCCTCGTTGTAGCGGATAATCTCCTTGCAGCTCACCTGGTCTACAAAGTTTACTCCCTCGTAGTTTGCCTCAGGGATGTTGTCGGGCTCATCGTCGAAAATGATCTTACCCATCATCACACCATGCTCACGAAGCACCTTAGTCAACTGACGTGTGTCGATACCCGTAATGCCGGGCACCTTCTCGCGTTTCAACCAGTCGGCAAGGCTTTCCACTGCATTCCAGTGGCTGTACTGCTCGCTGTAATCGCTCACAATGATGGCAGAAGCATAAATCTTGTCACTCTCCATGAAGGTTGGCAAACCGTTTTTCTCGAAAGTGAATGGTGGCACACCATAGTTGCCTACAAGTGGGTAAGTAAGTGTCATCAACTGACCGGCATAAGAAGGGTCGGTCAAGCTCTCGGGATAGCCCATCATGGCTGTGTTGAACACAACCTCGCCTGCTACGGGGGCATCATATCCGAAAGATTTGCCATGGAATTGGGTTCCATCGCTCAAAACTAAGGTTACATTTTTCATATCTGATATTCTTTTTCTTTATTTCATACTCATAAGAACAAAAGTATTCTCCACTCTTTGTTCTTCACTTATTTATGATAAACATTCTCTATGTAGTTCACGAAAGACTGGTTGCAAAGCTTGGTGCCGCCAGGAGTGGGATAATGGCCTGTAAAGTACCAGTCGCCCTTGTGGTTGGGTATGGCCTCGTGCAGTCCCTCAATGCTCTGGAACACAAGTTGGATAGGAGTCGTCATGCCCTCTGGTCTTAGCATCTCTACTATCTCCTCGTTCAACTCCTCGGTGGTGAATGGCTTGTAGATGGCACGCACAGGATTGATCTGCTCTTCCTTTGGCTTCAGCAACTCGGCCTTACAAGCCTCGTAGGTCTGTTCGATGATGTCGCTCATCTTGCGTTCTTTCAGCAACTGGATGGCAGCACGGAACACACAGAACTCTTCCAGTCGGGCCATATCGATGCCGTAATAGTCGGGATAGCGTATCTGTGGAGCACTCGACACAACGACAATTTTCTTAGGATGCAGACGGTCGAGGATGCGGAGAATACTCTCCTTCAAGGTAGTTCCTCGAACGATGCTGTCGTCGATGATGACCAGGTTGTCCACCTTAGGTTCGATGCTTCCGTAGGTTACATCGTACACGTGGCTCGCCAGGTCGTTACGGCTGTTGCCCTCTGTTATGAAGGTACGAAGTTTGATATCTTTCCAGGCTATCTTCTCAGAGCGAACAAAGTCGCCGAGGATTTCGTTGAGTTCTTCTTTCGATGGAACATGGTCGAGATTGGCTATCTGCTCTATCTTGGTTTCGTTGAGATATTTCTTGAATCCGCTCAGCATGCCATAGTAAGCCACTTCGGCAGTATTCGGAATGTAGCTGAACACGGTGTGGTCCACATCATAATCGACGGCCTTCAGAATAGGCTGGGTCAACTGCTCGCCCAACTGCTTGCGCTCCTGATAAATATCCTTGTCGGAACCACGACTGAAGTAGATGCGCTCGAACGAGCAGGCTGAATCTCCCTTCTGATCCATGATGCGCTCGATGGTGCATTCGCCGTTCTTCTTGACAAGAAGCGCCATACCCGGCATGAGTTCCTGCACTTCCTCTGCCTCCAGGTCGAAGGTGGTCTGCAACACAGGGCGCTCGCTTGCCACAACAACGATCTCGTCGTTCTTATAGTAAAAAGCAGGACGGATGCCCCAGGGATCGCGCATAGAGAACATCTCGCCCGAACCGGTAATACCACAGACTACATAGCCACCGTCGAAGTCTTTCATCGTTGTCTTGAGCACGTTGCTCATCTTCACGTGGTCTTCTATATAGTTGGTGATGTCGGTATTCTGCATCTCCATCGCCTTGGCAGCAATGAAGTTGCGCTCCACCTCACGATCCAGACGATGGCCCATGAGTTCGAGCATGATGTAGGTATCGCTGTAGATGCGTGGGCTCTGACCCTGACGTGTAAGCTCCTGGAATATCTCATCCACATTGGTCATGTTGAAGTTACCGCAAAGGCAGAGGTTCTTAGCCTTCCAGTTGTTGCGGCGCAGGAAAGGGTGCACATACTGTATGCCGCTCTTTCCCGTGGTGCTATAGCGCAGGTGGCCCATATAGAGCTCGCCGGCAAAGGGGAGTTCTTCCTTGGCATACTGAGCGTCGGCAAGCTGCTCGGGTGTCAGGTTCTTGAAGTTGGCATTAGCCTTGCCGAAAATCTCTGTAACGGCATTCTTGCCCTCTGCCCTTTCACGGAACATGTATTCATGTCCGGGCTTTCCACCCAATTTGACACAGGCCATACCTGCTCCTTCCTGGCCACGGTTGTGCTGCTTCTCCATCATCAGATAGAGCTTGTTGAGTGCGTACATCCATGTGCCGTACTTCTGCTGGTAATACGATAAAGGCTTGAGCAATCTGATCATTGCCACGCCACATTCATGCTTTAATGGTTCCATCTCGCTTATTATCCTTGATATCTTATAGTTAAATTTATTTCGTTGATATTGATCCTCCTTCGATCTTCACTCATCGTTCTTCCTCCCCTCAATCATCTGTCCTCCTTCATTCGTTGTTCATTCCTCCTTCATTACTTCACTTTCTTCCTCCTTCATTTATCATTCTTCATTTGCAGCGTCCTCCCTCTATAAAAAAAGGGAAACGTCAATAAATGACGATTCCCTAAATTATATCATTCGACTGTAACTGACTTAGCTAAGTTTCTTGGCTGGTCAACATCCTTACCCTTGCAAACGGCAACATGATACGCCAAGAGCTGAAGAGGAATAGTAGCCAATAATGGCTCCAAGCATTCCAATGTCTCAGGTAGTTCGATGACTTCATCGGCAATCTTGGAAATAGTTTCGTCGCCCTTGCTGACAATAGCAATGACACGTCCCTTACGAGCCTTTACCTCCTGAATGTTGGAGAGTACCTTCTCGTACATGAAGTTGTGTGTAGCGATAACCACTACTGGCATATCGCTGTCGATAAGAGCGATAGGACCATGCTTCATCTCAGCAGCAGGATAACCTTCTGCATGGATATAGCTGATTTCCTTCAACTTCAAGGCTCCTTCCAGGGCCACTGGATACTGGAAGCCACGCCCCAGATAGATAAAGTTGCGCGCATAGGTGAATGTGCGGCTGAGGTCGGCTATCTTGTTGTTCAACTTCAGCACCTCCTTCATCTTCTCTGGGATGTTCCAAAGTTGTTCTGTAATGTTCTGATACTCGTCGGCGCTGATGGTTCCCTTCTCATTGCCAATAGCCAATGCAAGAAGGGTAAGTACTGTCACCTGACCGGTGAAGGCCTTGGTGGAAGCCACACCGATTTCAGGACCTACGTGAATGTAAGTTCCCGTATCTGTCTCGCGGGCAATGCTGGATCCGATGGAGTTACAGATGCCATAGATGAAGGCTCCCTTCTCCTTGGCCAACTTGATGGCAGCCAAGGTATCAGCAGTCTCACCGCTCTGAGAAATAGCTATCACCACATCGTCGCTGGTCACCACAGGATTGCGGTAACGGAATTCGGAAGCATACTCTACCTCTACTGGCACACGACAATAGTTCTCTATCATCTGCTTGCCTATCAAACCTGCATGCCATGAGGTTCCACAAGCTACGATGATAAAGCGCTTGGCATTGAGCAGTTGCTGACGATGGTCGGTAATAGAGCTGAGCACTACGCCCATCTCTGTCTCTTTCTTGGTTGTGGCTTCGTCGCCATCTGTCATCACGCGTGTTTCTACCGTACGGTTTACCACACGGCCACGCATACAGTTGCGCAGACACTCAGGCTGCTCGAAGATTTCCTTCAGCATGAAGTGAGGGAATCCACCCTTCTCTATCTGACCCAAGTCCATGTCGACAGTCTGAATCTCTGGATTCAGCTTCACGTTCTGGATATTGGTAACCTGAAGTTCCTCGCCCAGACGCATGATGGCGATGTTGCCATCTTCCAGATAAACCACCTTGTCGGTATATTCTATAATAGGTGTGGCGTCTGAACCGAGATAGAACTCACCTTCCTTGCCAATACCTACAACGAGGGGACTTTGCTTGCGTGCGGCAATAATCTGGTTGGGTTCATTCTTGTCGAGCAAGGCTATGGCATAAGCACCGATAACCTGGCGAAGAGCCACCTGTACTGCTGTCAGCAGGTCGAGTTTCTTTGTAATCTGGATATATTCTATAAGCTGTACCAACACCTCAGTATCGGTATCGCTCTTAAACTCAACACCCTTTGCTATCAGGTTTTTCTTGATGGCGGCATAATTCTCAATAATGCCGTTGTGGATGATGGCAAGATTCTTTGAGGAAGAATAGTGAGGGTGAGCATTGACTGATGATGGCTCACCGTGGGTAGCCCAACGGGTATGAGCAATGCCTACCGAACCACTCAAGTCCTTGTCGGCACA
Organism: Lachnospiraceae bacterium; assembly: GCA_963594575.1. Lineage (GTDB taxonomy): Bacteria > Bacteroidota > Bacteroidia > Bacteroidales > Bacteroidaceae > Prevotella. The sequence goes on from CAVBFV010000017.1 coordinate 12,972, forward strand.
GTAAGCTTCCAAGTCGGCAACTTTTCCCTTTGCCTTATATACATTAAGTGATCCGTCCTCGCTGATAAGAGCTACACCAGCCGAGTCGTAACCACGATATTCCAATCGTTTGAGTCCCTTGATAAGGGCTGGATAAGCCTGTCCCTTACCCAAATATCCTACGATACCACACATATTTTAATATAATTGAAATTCATAATTAAGTTTGTCCTTACTTACACAAACTGACAGTAAGTGTAGCCAAAGATAAAATTGAGGAAACTAATCCTATCCAGAATGTAACAGAGCTGCTCAGGCCTGCGGTACCTTTCTTGGCTCCATTAGGTTCTACATATACGATGTCGTTCTGCTGCAAATAGAAATAAGGAGAATTGATGATGTTGGCATCTGTCATATCCAATCGGTGCGCTTCCTTTTTGCCAGTTGCATCCTCGCGGATAAGCAGAATATTCTTGCGTTTACCCTGCAAGCCTAAGTCGCCGCTTTGTGCCAACGCCTCTACTATGCTCATCTTCTCGTTTGGTACTGTAACGACGCCCGGGCTTCCCACTTCGCCTGTTACAACGACGCGGAAACTCGCCATACGTACTGTTACCGACGGAACTTCACCATCCTTGAAATATGGCTGGATTTTAGATTTCACCAAATTCTCGCATTCTCTTCCAGTCAAGCCCACTACATGAATCTTGCCGACAACAGGAAGATCTATGAAGCCTTCATTGTCAACCAAGTAATATTGAAGATTCTGGTTTTGTGAAGAAGACATCATAGACTTAGAATATAGATTGAATGGCTCTGCCAAATCCTCGTTAACCGCTTTTACGATAATCGACAATTGGTCTTTTGGCATAATTTTAGCATCATACAACATTCTCGATGCGCTCAAATTGAGAGAATCTATATTCTGAAAATAAGCCACTTGCTTAGCACTTTGGCAACCGCTAAGTGCCAAAATCATAGTAGAAGCTACCACTACAACTAATAACAGTTTTTTCATTATCGGCAATTTGTTTATAGTTTTGCGTGCAAAAGTACGTCATTTTTCTTAAATGTACAAATGTTTAGTCAACAAATTGTAAAAAACGACGCATTTTTGCACGACATCTTTACTTATCCGAGCTCCACTGAGGAAAGATGCGAAAGCTTTGATGGCTTTAAATTTCCTCATCAAAGACGAAAGTCGAGCTATTTATCCTCTATTCCGTTGGAAGGAAGGTTGAAACTGTAACTGTTGTCGAAGATCTTTCTTACCTTATTGATCTCAACAAAGGTTGTTCCACCGCCTTCACCGAAGCTACCGCTCAAATAGGCAATCTTGTCCTCTGCCTCCAGATAGCCCTTCTGACGAAGCATACGTACAGCGGCTGTAAACATGGCCTTGGTAGAAATCTGATCCTTCTGCACGATTGGGATAACACCATAACTCAGGTTGAGCCAGCGCTGAAGTTTCTCCTTATAGCAGATGGCCAGCACTGGGTTTGGACCACGGAAGGCTGCCAGATCGCGGGCTGTCTGACCCGTCTCGCCATCGGTAATGATTCCCTTAACACCCAACTTCTGGGTGGCCTCGATGGCTGCATGGGCCAGGAAGAGTTTCTGGTCAATAACGCCCTCCTCCATTGGGTCTATATCGTTGACGGGCGATTTGTCCTTCTCGGCCTGTTCTGCAATACGTGCCATGGTCTGTACAGCCTCGAGTGGATATTTTCCGCTGGCTGTCTCGCCACTAAGCATCAAGGCATCGGTACGATAGAAGATGGCATTGGCAATATCTGTCACCTCGGCACGAGTAGGACGAGGGTTGTGAATCATCGTATGAAGCATCTGTGTTGCCACGATAACAGGCTTCTTGGCCTTGATGCACTTGTCGATGATGCGACGCTGAATACCAGGAATTTTCTCAATAGGCACCTCAATACCCAAATCACCACGGGCAATCATGATACCATAAGAAGCCTCGATAATCTCGTCGATGTTATCAACACCTTCCTGATTCTCTATCTTCGAGATGATCTTGATGTCGCTATGATGCTCGTCCAGAATGTCCTGAACGGCCTTCACATCGGCAGCACTACGCACAAATGAATGGGCGATGAAGTCGATGTCAAGTTCGATGGCCAAGAGAATATTCCTGCGGTCCTTCTCGGTAAGCGCAGGAAGATCGATGTGCTCGCCAGGAACATTGACACTCTTGTGAGCACCCAGAGTTCCTTCGTTCTGCACCTGAGCCACCAGCATGGGACCGGTATTCTCGATCACCTTCATATCCAACTCGCCATCGTCGAAGAGCAGGTCGTCGCCTACCTTCACGTCATCGGTAATATTGGGATAGCTGAGATTGACAATATCATGAGAAGAGTCCATCTCTGGACGGCCGAAAATCTTCACCACATCACCTATATTATAATGTATAGGCTCCTTGACTCCTGTGGTACGAACCTCAGGGCCCTTGGTGTCTATCAGAATTCCGATATGGGGAGATACAGCTCTTACATTATTGACAATGGTGCGGATTCCTTCTTCTGAGGCATGAGCGGTGTTCATACGAACCACATTCATGCCCGCAAAAAACAACTTACGGATAAAGTCCTGATCGCAGCGGCGGTCGCTGATGGATGCAACAATCTTGGTCTGTTTCATATCTTTTTTACCTTAATTTCTAAAAACTCTGCAAAGTTACAAAGAATTTTTGAAAAACAAAGCATTCTGTGCCGATTAAATATCCAAGTCTGGTGCTTTTTCACTACCGGCAGCAGCCTCGAACTTCGGCATGGTGTCAAAACCGAACAAACCGGCGATGATGGCATTGGGCATGCGACGCACCTTCACGTTGTATGACTGCACGGCCTCATTGTACTTGCGACGGGCCTCGCTGATACGGTTCTCAGTGCCTTCCTCCTGTATCTGGAGCGACTTGAAATTCTCGCTTGCCTTGAGCTCAGGATATCTTTCTGCCACCAACATGAGCTTGGAGAAAGCGTTGGTCAACTCGCCCTGAGCAGCGGTAAACTGCTTCAGGTTAGCCTCGGTCAGATTATTAGCGTCAAGCTTCACCTGTCCCACGGCAGCACGGGCCTTTGTCACCTGCTCGAAGGTTTCGCGCTCATGCTTGGCATAAGCCTTCACTATCTTCGCCAGCTGAGGCATCATGTCGGCACGACGCTGATACTGAGTCTGCACATTGGCAAGCTCGGTGGTAACTTCCTCCTGAGAACTTACCATACCATTGTAACCACTAAACAACCAAAGCACTAATACTACAATTACTGCTACAATAATCCAACCTGTTTTCTTCATAATTTTCTATTCTATTTTAATAACTGTTTATCTAAATCCAAATTGCGTAAAATGGAATGCATAAAAGACGCTGTTTGCCCTTAATAGACGACCGAGCCTGCCCTTAATAGACGACCCGCCAAGTTCTTCCCAAGCATCCCAGACTTACCATCCTCCGCCGGCTCCTCCTCCGCCAAAGGAACCTCCGCCAAAGGAGCCTCCAGAGAAGCCGCCACCCGAAGAGCCTCCGCCTCCTCCGAAAAAGAAAGGCGGGAAAAAGTCGTCATCATGTCGGCGGGACGAGCGCTTATTCTTATTTCGCTGACTCGTGTCGGGCTTAATGACTCCAAACACTTCCAGCAAATAACGTACCAACATATACACAGGAATACCGAAGAAGACAGCAAGCAGAATCACGACAAGAACCCAGTCGTCCTCGCCTATCGTACCGTCATCAATATCCGAAATTCCCGTCTTGCCGCTCTTCACCTTATTATATATAGCGCGGCTCGTAGCTACTACAGCCTCGGCAGGCATATTCTTTTTCATGTTGGGAACAATACAAGCCCTGGCGATATCATCACAGTCGACATCCGTCAACTCCCCCTCAAGTCCCATACCGGGAGCTATGAAGTACTTATGGTCTTCGACAGCCACAACAACCACCAAACCACGACGTGTCTTCTTGTCTCCCACACCGTAGTCATTGCCCAGATCTTGAGCCACACGGAAGGCATCGCCATTTTCCACTTTGCCCACAATGACAAACACATTCTGTACCCTGCACTCCTTGTTGAGCTTATCCAGGTAGAAATTGGCAGAATCAAGCGCCTGTTTGTCTATATAATGATCAGGGTCAGACACATACTGCGTCGAGTTCTGCAGATATGGTACAGGTATATTCTTAGCGTTCCATACCTTCGAAGCCCCAGCAAAAGAGACCGACAGGCACAGACATAGAGTCAATATATAATATCTCAGTTTTTCCATTTTTGCTATTTTCGGTACAAAAATACGCAATAAAAACCTTATACGCAAATACTTAGGGCATTATTTTTTCAAAAAAAGTGCTAACAATTTTGTTATATCGCAAAAAACTTGTATCTTTGCACACCGAATTCAAGATAAAACATCGTAAAAACAGAAAAAAACAATAGGAAAATGACAAAAGCAGATATCGTCAACGAGGTGTCTTTGGCCACTGGAATGCCAAAGAAAGAAGTAGGTATTGTGGTAGAAGCGTTCATGGACGCAGTTAAGGAGAGCCTTCTCAAGAAGAAGGAGAATGTATACCTTCGTGGCTTCGGCAGCTTTAACATCAAGCGCAGAGCAGCTAAGACAGCCCGCAACATCTCCAAGAACACTACTATCACCATCCCAGCTCACGACCTGCCTTGCTTCAAGCCAGCCAAGAGCTTCGTTGAAGAGATGAAGGGCTAATCTACACGACCCTCAATCCAAGAGACACAGCAAGACGAAAGAGCTGCAAGTCGAAAGATTATTAAGGAAACAACATTATATAATAACAATATTTTAAAATTTTAAAATCATGCCAAACGGAAAGAAAAAGAAGGGCCACAAGATGGCTACTCACAAGCGTAAAAAGAGATTACGTAAGAACAGACATAAGAGCAAGTAAGCTAGCATTGTAGCTAGCCTACTATAGCTCTCGGTCAGTTCGTGACTGAGGGGGTGTGTCAGTTCTGATATGGAATGACATACCCTTTTTTTGTATTAATTTAAAGTTAAAAGATTATTGAAGATATGACAAGCGAAGTTGTAATTGATGTCCAACAGAAAGACATCTCTATCGCACTCATGGAGGACAAGCAGCTGGTGGAATACCAGAACGAACCTCGTGAGGCATCGTTCTCTGTGGGCAACATCTACATCGCAAAGGTAAAAAAACTGATGCCGGGTCTTAACGCCTGCTTCGTGGATGTAGGTTATGAACGCGACGCCTTTCTTCATTATCTTGACCTAGGAAGTCATTTTAATTCCTACCAGAAGTACCTTAAACAAGTACAGAGCGACAGAAAGAAACTTTTCCCATTCTCTAAAGCCAGCAAGCAGCCCGACCTCGAAAAGGACGGAAGCATCCAGAACATTCTGAAGACCGGACAGGAAGTGCTGGTGCAAATCGTAAAAGAACCCATTTCAACAAAGGGACCAAGACTGACAGGCGAAATCTCTTTTGCAGGACGTTACTTGGTACTCATGCCATTCGGTGACAAAGTTTCTGTTTCGTCAAAGATTAAGAGCGGTGAGGAACGTACCCGACTCAAGCAGCTCATCCACAGCATCAAGCCCAAAAACTGCGGAGTAATCGTCCGCACGGTGGCTGAAGGCAAGAGGGTGGCTGAACTTGATGCCGAATTGAAAGTCTTGGTGAAGCGATGGGAGGATGCAATCGCCAAGGTACAGAAAACTCAAAAGAGACCACAGCTCGTCTTCGAGGAAACCGGCAGAGCTGTTGCCCTGCTTCGCGACTTGTTCAATCCTTCTTATGAAAACATCTTTGTCAACGACGAGGATGTGATGAAGGAGGTGAAGCATTACGTTTCACTCATAGCACCAGACAAGGCAAACATCGTGAAGCTCTATACAGGAAAGGTACCTATCTTCGACAACTTCAACATTACAAAGCAGATTAAGTCTGGCTTCGGACGTGTGGTCAACTATAAGCACGGAGCTTATCTTATTATCGAGCACACCGAGGCGCTGCATGTAGTGGATGTCAACAGCGGCAACCGCACCAGAGAAAAAGGTCAGGAGGCTAACGCCCTTGATGTAAACCTGGGTGCTGCCGACGAACTGGCAAGACAGCTGAGGTTGCGAGACATGGGAGGCATCATTGTTGTCGATTTCATCGACATGAATTTGGCAGAAGACCGACAGATGCTCTACGAGCGTATGTGCAAGAACATGCAGAAGGATCGTGCCAAGCACAACATTCTGCCTCTGAGCAAGTTCGGACTGATGCAGATTACACGCCAGCGTGTAAGACCTGCCATGGATGTGAATGTAGAGGAAACCTGCCCTACCTGTTTCGGTACTGGCAAGGTGAAGTCGAGCATTCTGTTTACCGATCAACTGGAAAGAAAAATCGACCAACTGGTCAACAAGATTGGCGTCAAGAAGTTCACGCTGTATGTCAATCCTTATGTTGCCGCATTCATCAACAAGGGTTTCGTTTCCCTTCGCTTGAAGTGGCAATTCAAGTATGGATTCGGAATCAAAGTCGTTCCTTCTCAGAAACTGGCTTTCCTTCAGTACGAATTCTACGACAAGGACAACCAATTCCTCGACATGCAGGAAGAACAGGAGACGAAGTAAAGAAAACAAAAATCGCTGCTTTCAACGTTGAAAGCAGCGATTTTTGTGTATAGAGAGAACTCGAATCTCGAAAGCGGAAACCATCACGTTGAGATACAAGCCCCTATTATTTCTTTTTCTGAGGAATAATCAGCGAAGCTCCTATACTTATCACGATAACTGCCAGGATGATGAGCAGCGAAGCCACAGCATCAATCTCAAAGTATTCGTGAACGAGCAGCTTCAAACCGATAAACAGCAACAGGAAACAAACACCCGTCTTCAGATATCTGAACCTGTCGGCCACAGCTGCCAAGAGGAAGAACATAGCTCGCAAACCAAGAATGGCAAAGATGTTGGAGAAGAACACTACGTAAGGATCGAGCGACACAGAGAACACAGCAGGAATACTGTCGAAAGCGAAAATCAAATCGCTGAACTCTATCACCAACACGGTGATTACCAATGGCTTTAAGTGGAAATACTTAGAGCAGAACTTTACCACAGGATGATTGGCAGTATCGACATGAGCCTCCTTGTTGCGGTCGAGATACATCTTGATTCCGCTATACATAAGCAACACACCGAAGACCAACAACACCCAGTCAAAACGGCTGATAATGGCAGCTCCTAAGAAGATGAAGACAAAGCGAAGCACAATAGCGCCCATGATGCCCCAGTTGAGCACATGCTGATATTGTTTCTTGTCGACACCAAATGCAGTGAAGATCATCATCATCACAAACAGATTGTCTACCGACAACGTCTTTTCTATCAGATAACCAGAGATATAGGCAATGGTCATGTACTTGCGATACTGATGCAGACTACCCTCAAAGTCATCCGGGTTCAACTGAAGATGAGAAGCATAACGCGTAGCTACAGCCTGAAGATCGTTGAAATCGTGAATTCCGTGTACCATGTCGCCATGAAACCACAGGAATACCGAGAAACCCAATGCCAGGATGATCCAAACCCCAGTCCAGATTCCTGCCTCCTTGATAGACACCACATGTGCCTTACGGTCGATAGCAAGCATGTCTACCAACAGTATGGCTACAATGAAGACGATGAATCCGCCTAAAAACAATAATTCTTGCATTTTTACCTTACTATGTGTTTATTACATTATTTATTGAAATCGCGAAAGTTGTGAATTTATAAAACTCGCGAAAGTTGAGTTATTTATATGTTTTACCTTGTTATGATTTCTTCTATCAGTCCCTCAAGAGCATCCTCTAAAAGAGTGATGACAAGTTCAAAATCAAATTCATCACCATAATATGGATCAGGAACAGTGGTATAATCGCGATGCTGACGCAGGTAACTTGCCATACAAACCACCTTTTCACGTTCTTCATCCGAAGAGGCCATTCGCGTGATGGCACGATAATTATCATTATCCATTACCACTATGTAGTCGAACTTGGCAAAGTCGGATTTATCAAACTGTCGGGCATGACTGTCGAAACAATAGCCATGAGCGGCACCACAACGGCGCATACGACTGTCGGGCAACTGCCCAACGTGCCAAGGACCAATGGCAGCAGAATCAATATAGAACAGACTGGCCAGTCCTTTCTCCTCCACCTTGGCTTTCATGATGCCTTCGGCAGCAGGCGAACGGCAAATATTACCCAAACAAATAAACAATACGGTATGATTACTCGATTTCATGTTAATACAGCTAATTTTCTGCAAAGATACAATTAATTTCAGAAACAAAAGAAGCCAAATCAGAGATTTATGTTTATTTTTCATACTTTTATATCCTTCTTTCAACCTTTATTGAATTATTTCACGAACATCTTGATTTTATATCAATTATTTTGAGTACCTTTGCAGCAACAAAAACATATTATTCTTATGCTGACAGATATAGAAATAGCCAAATCGGTAAAACTACGTCCCATTAACGACATAGCTGCCGAATTGGGAATCAACGAGAACCTGGTTGAGAACTACGGCCGATACATAGCCAAGATTTCTACCAACATTATTGACAAGAAAAAGTTTAAGAATCATCATCTTATCCTCGTTACAGCCATCAGTCCTACGAAGGCTGGCAACGGTAAGACTACCGTGTCTGTAGGCTTGGCATTAGGAATGCACAAGATTGGCAAGAAGGCTGTATTGGCACTTCGTGAGCCATCCTTAGGACCTTGCTTCGGCATGAAGGGTGGAGCTGCAGGTGGCGGCTATGCTCAGGTATTGCCAATGGACAAGATCAACCTTCACTTTACAGGCGACTTCCATGCCATCACAGCAGCCAACAACATGATAGCAGCCCTGTTGGACAACTATCGTTTCCAGCACGAGGCAGAAGGTTTCAAACTGAAGAAAATACTTTGGCGCCGTGTCATGGACATCAACGACCGTGGCTTGAGACAGATTATCACGGGCTTAGGCGAAAAGAACGGCATAGAGACTCAGACAGGTTTCGACATCACTCCAGCCTCTGAGATCATGGCGATTATGTGCTTTGCGACAAGTTTGGACGACCTTCGCCGTCGCATAGACAATATTCTGCTCGGCATTACCGAGGACGACAAACCTTTCAGAGTGAAAGACATGGGCGTAGGCGGAAGTATTGTCGCTTTGCTGCTCGATGCCTTGAGTCCTAACCTGGTACAGACCACCGAGGGAACTCCGGCCTTTGTCCACTGTGGACCTTTCGCCAATATTGCTCATGGCTGCAACTCGGTAATGGCTACAGCTGCTGCTCTCGAATATGGTGACTATGCGATTACTGAGGCGGGATTCGGTGCCGACTTAGGTGCAGAGAAGTTCTTCAATATCAAGTGCCGTAAAGCAGGTCTACAACCAGCGCTTACCGTAGTGGTTGTAACCTTGCAAGCTCTCAAAATGCATGGCGGTGTGGCTCTCGAAGACATCAAGAAGCCTAACATCCAGGGAATGGAGAATGGATACTGGAACCTCGACAAGCACGTGCGCAACATGCAAAGCTTCGGTCAGACTGTAGTGATTGCATTCAACAAGTTTGCTACGGATACAGATGAAGAGATAGAGGTACTTCGCAAGCATTGCGAGGAAATGGGCTGCGGTTTTGCCGTAAACAGCGCCTTTGCAGAAGGCGGCAAGGGAGCCATGAAACTGGCTGAACTGGTAGTGAAGACCATCGACGAGCGTCCTTCAGCCCCATTGCAGTTGACCTACAACGACAATGAGCCTGTCCTGCAAAAGATAGAGGACGTGGCATTCCGTCTGTATGGCGCAGGCAGCGTGACACTAAGCGAATCGGCTCAGGCCATGATCGAAGAGATCAAGAAGCTGGGTGTAGCCCACTTCCCTATCTGCATTGCTAAGACTCAGTATAGTTTCTCTACCGACGCCAAGGCTTATGGACCTACCGAGGGTTTCGAGCTTCACGTAAGAGACATTACCCTGAACATGGGTGCCGAGATGATTGTAGTCATTGCAGGCCCTATCATGCGCATGCCCGGACTCCCCAAGTCACCACAAGCCGAGCGCATCGACGTAGTGAATGGAGAGATTACAGGCTTGTCATAAACAGCTTTTCATGAATGGCTGTCAGAAGAATCACTCGTCCTGATTCCGCATCGCTTTCGAAGCGGCAAGACTGAACTCGCAGCCACAATACAACTGATTATAAAACTCATTGAGGCGCAGCAGCTCGCTGCGCCTTAATTGTAAACCACCTTTTCGCCAGTTCTGACTCCACCATTCCACGTCGGGACAGTCGCTCACTGCCACCATTCCCGCAGTATCTATCTGTCGGATGTTCTTCCAGCGCGAGGAAGCCAACGTAGTAGTAAGCCACTTGAAACCATGCGCCTGGGCATAGCAGGCTGCATGATGCAACCGATACTGGAAACACACCGAACAGCGTGATCCTCTTTCCGGCTCATTCTCCAGTCCGGCTATAGCCTTTTTCCAGTCAGCATGGTCGTACTCGTCTTCCACGTAGGGCACATCCTGCTGTTGCAGAAAGCGGATAAGCTCATGCTTTCGAATATCAAACTCCTGTTGAGGATAGATATTGGAATTGGAAAAATATACGGTAGGGCGTATATCGTTGCGCAACATACACTCCACGATGGCTGCCGAACAGGGAGCACAGCAGGCATGCAACAGCACCGAATGCTCGTGGGCAGAAACGCCATCGGGCAAGGATATTTTCAAAAACTTATATTGTTCTTCAGGTTGTATCTTCATTTTATTTATTTTTACGATTAATACCTAAAAAGCATAAGCCATTTGGCTAAATGAAAGATGGAGTACAGTCTCACGACACCCTCCATCCATTTTTATATGCGAAAACTTCAGCAAAGGTACATTTTTTTGATGAATAATCGCACTTGTTGTAGTTAAAGAATTTAAAGAAAGATAAGAAGTGGAAGAAATAGGGAAAGAATAAGAAACAAAGGAAGTAAGAGCCTGGCTGTTAACACCACTCCTACAAAACGCAACAAAGCCGCTGAAATTCAGCGGCTTTGTGTTGTTTGTTACCTATAGGCTTATTACCTCTATATACTAATGCTTGTCTGCTTTATCCGAAGTTATCATACATGATACTTTCCTGGTCTACGCCGAGACTGTCGAGATAATCAGTAACAGTCTTGATCAGCATTGGAGGTCCGCAGAGATAGTACTCGCAATCCTCAGGAGCCTCGTGATCCTTCAAATAGGTATCACGGATGCAGTTGACAGCAAATCCCTCGTAGTACTTCACGCCCTGAGCATCTGCCACTGGGTCCTTGCGGTCGAGTG
>CAVBFV010000018.1:0-23794 GCA_963594575.1 Lachnospiraceae bacterium
AAGCTATACGAATACTAAAACGTCTATATATAATAAGGTATAAAGGGGATTTGCAACTGCATATCCCCTTTTTTCTGTCCAAATACGTCTGTTTTATTGTACATGAAACATTTAAAAATACGCAAGATACAAATTTTAACTACACTTTACAAAAAAGGACATATCTTTGCAGCCGTAAACAATTAACAAAATAGTGAGTAATAAACATTTTATACACCTATAAGCTGTTAAATTATGAAGTTAGATTTAAAACAAACAACGATCTTAATGGGGGGGCTTATGTGTTCCGCACTTGGAATGTATACCCCAGAGGTACAAGCTAGCAATGGAGAAGCAAATTCTCTGATAGCAACTTCAGTACAACAAACCAAAAAGGTTACAGGTAATATCAGCGACTCTATGGGTCCGCTGATTGGTGCAACAATCAAGGAGAAAGGAACAAGTAACGGTGTAGTAACCGACTTGGAAGGTAATTTCTCTATTAATGTAAAGCCTGGTGCTACGCTCGTGATTTCTTATGTTGGTTACAACACCAAAGAAGTCGTAGTCGGCAATCAGACAAACATTAAGATTTCAATGGAGGAAGAAGGTCATAGCCTCAACGACGTTGTCGTTATCGGTTATGGTACCCAGCGTAAGGAAGCCGTTACAGGTTCTGTAGCTAACGTTACTGGTTCATTGGTACGTGAGATTCCTGGTGCCGACATCACCAACGCCCTCCAGGGTCGTATCGCAGGTGTACAGATGGCACAGACTTCATCAAAGCCAGGTGCATCCATGCAGATTCGTATCCGTGGTACACGTTCCCTGACAGCCAGCAATGACCCATTGATCGTACTCGACGGTATTCCGTTCGCAGGTAGCATCAGCGACATCGATCCTAACAACATCAAGAACATGGACATCTTGAAAGATGCCTCTGCTACCGCTATCTATGGTTCTCGTGGTGCCAACGGTGTCATCATCATCACTACTTATAAAGGTTATCAGGAGCAGCGCCCTACTGTAACTTATAATGGTTACATCGGTGCCAAGACTCTCTTCCACCGTTATCCGATGATGAACGCAGAACAGTTCACTAAACTCCGTCAGTATGCCAACAAGTTCCAGAATGGTCCTGACGAGAAGTATTGGGGCGAAGATGGTGCTGTGGATATGGATTGGCAGGACGAATTGTTCAAGACTGGTATCACCACTAACCATGACATTGGAGTATCTGGCGGTTCTTCCAAAGGAAGCTATAACTTCGGCCTCTCATACTATCGTGATGAAGCTGTTATCCCAACACAGAACTTCAACCGTTATGCCATGCACGCTGCCATCGATCAGGAGATTGGTAAATACGTAAAGATTGGTTTCAGCACTAACAGCAACTACAGTATCACCAACAATAGCGACCTCGGTCTCTACAACACACTGAGTGCTACTCCTATCGCTAACCCATATAATGAGGATGGCTCATTGAAGACACGCATCCGCATGTCTAGTGATGATCAGTGGGTTTATACAAAGAATACCATCGAGAGTCTTGGTGACAGCCACAAAGATCAGACCAAGGCATACGGTACCTATAACAACTTCTATGGCGAAGTGAAGATTCCTCACGTAGACGGATTGAAATATCGCATCAATCTCGGTTTGAACTATCGTTCCAGCGAATATGGTAACTTTGTAGGTCAGGGTGTATTCTCTGACAAGGATAATGCAGACTCTCATGCCACTTCCCGCTATCAGCGCACAACCAACTGGGCTATCGAGAACATGCTGACATACGACAAGACATGGGGCAAACATACAATCAATGCGGTAGCTCTTTACTCTGCTGAGCAGACCAACTATCGCCAGACCTATATGTATGGACTCGATATTCCGAACGACAAGTTCCAGTTCTATAACATCGGTTATGCCAAGACTGTAACAGTAGATCCTGCTAACCAGGCATACTACAAGAGTGGTCTGGAGTCTGTAATGGGTCGTGTGATGTACAACTACGACAACAAGTATATGGCAAGCGTAGCCTTCCGTTCAGATGGTTCTTCCCGTCTGGCAAAGGGACACCAGTGGCATACTTATCCTGCCGTATCTCTCGGTTGGAACATCTCTCGTGAAAACTTCTTGAAGGATATCAGCTGGTTGGAAAGCCTGAAACTCCGTGTTGGTTATGGCGAGACCTCTAACCAGTCAGTAAACCCATATTCGACCCTCGGTGCTTTGAGCACACGTGCTTACAATTTCGGTAGCGACCCTAATGGTTATGCGATAGGTATGTACGTTTCTTCTCTCCCTAACTCAGAACTTGGCTGGGAATATTCCAAGACTTGGAACTATGGTATCGATTTCTCTCTCTTCGGTGGTCGTTTGAGCGGTACTGCAGAGTACTATGTTCAGAATACAGAAGACTTGCTGATGAGCGTTAACCTACCATCAACTTCCGGTGTAAACAGCTATATGGCAAACGTAGGCAAGACCCGCAACAAGGGTTTCGAGCTTTCTTTAAACGGAACCATTATCGACAACAAGAATGGATGGACATGGGATGCCGGTGTAAACTTCTATACCAATAAGAACGAATTGGTAGAATTGGCTTCAGGAGCAACACGTGACGAAAGTAACTGGTGGTTCGTTGGCAAACCAATCAACGTCATCTACGACTATGAGAAGATTGGTATCTGGCAGACCGACGAGGAAGACATCCGCAAGGTTGCAGAACCTGGTGGTAACGCTGGTATGATCAAGATTAAGTACAATGGTGACTATAACGCAGATGGCACTCCTACCCGTCCATATGGTGAGGCTGACCGTCAGATCATGAAGGTAGACCCAGACTGGGAAGGTGGTTTCAATACCCGTGTAGCTTACAAGAACTGGGATCTCTCGGTAGTTGCTTCATACCGTCATGGTGGAACATTAATTAGCACCATTTATGGTTCACAGGGTTATCTGAATATGCTGACCGGTCGTCGTAACAACATTGATGTAAACTACTGGACAGAGGACAATCCTACAAATGATTATCCAAAGCCAGGTGGTATCGAGAGCAGTAACAACCCTAAGTATGGAAACTCACTGGGTTACTTCAGTGGTTCTTATCTCAAGATTCGTACCATCACATTGGGTTACAACTTCAATCAGTCATGGCTCAAGAAGTGTGGAATCAGCAAGGCTCGCGTTTATGCAACCGTACAGAATCCGTTTGTTCTCTTCTCTCCATATCATGACGAATCAGGCATGGATCCAGAGACCAACTCATACGGTAACGAGAATCAGGCTGTAACCTCATTCTACAAGTCAAACTTGCTCGTAGTAGGTTTCAACACTCCTTCTACCCGCAACTGGTTGCTCGGATTAAACATAACCTTCTAAAAATTGACAACAATGAAAATTCGCAGTTATATATTAGCAGCAGGACTTCTTGCATCTGGCCTTGCTTTTACAGGTTGCTCTAGTGTGCTCGAAGAAACCGACCGTCAGGGATATACCCCTGAATATTTTAAGACAGAAAAAGGTGTACAGGCAGGTATCACATCACTCTATGCCAACCTTCGCTATTATTGGGGCAATGGTTATTGGCTCATAGCTACAGAGGAAGGCACCGATGAGTATACCTACGGACATGGTGGTAACGGAAACGATTACCCTATCGATATGACAGAGCAGATTCTGAATCCAAGCAACTGTCGTGCAGACGTTTTGTGGAACGTAGCATTCTCTGACATCAATACAGCAAGTGGTGTGATTGAAAATGGTTCTGCTGCAGGCATTGCTGAAAGTCTGTTGTCAGAAGCTCGCTTCTTCCGTGCATTCGACTACTTCGAGTTGGTTCAGACCTTCGGTGGTGTTCCATTGAATTTAGGTGCCGGTGAGTTGAAGTTCAACATCAATGCCACCCGTACTTCTTACCGTAACACAGTACCAGAAGTTTATACCAAGGCGGTATTTCCTGACTTGAAGACAGCCATCGAGCAGCTTCCAGATGCAGGTCGAGTAACAGGTGGAGTCACCAAGACAGCAGCTCGTCTGGTACTGGCTAAGGCTTATCTGACATATGGATGGTGGTTGCAGAATCCAAACAACATTCCAACCTATCCTACCTGCAACCGTCAGGATCCTGACGGACATGATGCAGCATGGTACTTCCAGCAGGCATACAATATCGCAGTAGAAGCCATCAACAATCCTGCAGGATTTGGTTTGCAGAAATCATTCTATATGGTTAACGTGGGTACAAACGACCGCAACAACGAGATTTTGCTCTATGCAGACCACAACGAGTCTAACAACTACTATGATGGTGGTACCAACTTCGATTGGGCAAATGGTAATGCGCCTGGCAACTTTGCACGTTGGATGTGCCGTTGGGACTATACCTTCCTGGAGACATCCAAGAATGCAACAACATGGGATGCATTCCGTTCTGTACAGCGTGAAGCCGTTCAGGGAAAGGACCGTCCTTGGAAGCAGATGGCTACTCCTATCGAGGTAATGACCAAGACCTTCGCTGAGAAGAAGATGGACTCTCGTTTCGACGGAACATTTGCTTATCAGTTCCGCAGCAACTGGGATAAGTCTGGTGCTATTTCAGGCACAGCATATAATGCCAACAACCTGCCTGTAAATGCACAGGATTCTATCCTTACCTTCATCGATGACAGTGAAGCTGCAGGCATCGTTTATCCACAGGAAGGTGTAAAGAATGCAGCTGGTGATGGTACAAAGGGAGCTGGCTACAGCAATGTAGGCGCAGGTGTGCTCCCAGGTCGTGCAGACTGGGTGATTGCAGCAAGTGGTATCAGCCGCTATGCATGGTTGAACAACTGGAAGAATGGTATCTACCGTTCAGACAATGGAAACACATTGGGTAAACCAAATGGTGACAGCCCACGTCCATACCCTGTATTGAAGTTCTCTGAACTCTACTTCATCGCTGCCGAGGCTGCAGTAAAGGGTGCAACAACAACTGGCAACTGGACCGCTCGCAATCTGATCAATGAGATTCGTGGTCGTGCAGGTGTCTGGACATACGACAACAACCGTCAGCGCGAGAAGGTGGCAGACTACAGTCAGCAGATGAAGGATGCTACACCTCAGAATATCACCATCGAGTATATTCTGGCAGAGCGTTCACGCGAGTTCTTCGGTGAAGGTTACCGTTGGTGGGATCTCGTCCGCACCCAGACATGGAAGCAGATTGCAGGAACCTATACCATCTGCGGTCTTACAGCAGGCGATCATACTCCTAAGACTTGGGAACGTGTGCTCATCACTCCAGAGAAGTATCTCCGCCCTATTCCACAGGGTCAGATTGATGCTCTCCAAATGTCAGCAGAGGAAAAGGCTGCTTATCAGAACCCAAGCTATACAGAATAAGAGAAGCTATGATGATAAAATAACATATTTTCGACAAATATACTAAAATATAAAGAATAGATGTCGAAATACACTTAATTAACAAAAGAAGGGGATATATTGTTTCATATTCCCTTCTTTTGTTTTCTTATAGTACCTTTAGTATAATATGAAACAAAAAGAAACACCGATGGTACGTTAGTTAACGGCACTTAACAGATAAAAGACTATCTTTGCAGCAGAAAAATCAATAAAAACGAAATTCGTATATAAACCAACGAACGAGTTTTAAACCAATTAAATCATAAAAACCAATTAATCATGAGACATGCAGGTAATGCTTTAAAGTACCTGTCATTATTGTTTATGTTCGTTGCATTCCCATACCAGAATGCAGTGGCTCAAAACGGTAATGTAAAAGGTACAGTGGTCGCAGACGATGGTCCTATCATTGGCGCGACAGTTCGTGTGAAGGGGCAGCCAAATATGGCAACCGTTACCGACCTGGACGGTAACTTCACCTTGAAAGCCCCAAAAGGTGCAACTTTACTGATTTCTTATCTTGGCTATAAAGATAAGGAGGTGAAAGTTGGCAATGGTCCTATTGATGTAACTTTGGTAACCGACGCCCAGGCCCTCAGCGAGGTGGTGGTAGTAGGTTATGGTACCATGCGCAAGGCCGATTTGACTGGTGCGGTTACCCAAGTAGACAACAAAGCTTTTGAGAAATCAGTCACAACAAGTATCGACCAGGTTCTCCAAGGTCGTGCTGCCGGTGTGCAGATTCAAGCCAACACAGGTACTCCTGGTGGTAGTAGTACCATCCGTATCCGCGGTACGAACTCTCTGAATGCCACCTCCCAACCAATCTTCGTCATTGATGGTGTCATCATCGACTCTGACGGTTCTGACAATGGTAACTCCAATCCATTGGCAGGCATCAACCCTAGCGATATCCTGACCATGGATATCCTGAAGGATGCTTCTGCTACCGCTATCTATGGTTCGCGCGCATCTAATGGTGTCATCATGATTACCACCAAGCGTGGTCAGAATGGTGAGGCTCAGATAACCTACGATGGTTATGTGGGTTGGCAAGCTATGCCTAAGAAACTCGATGTGATGAACCTGAAACAGTATGCTGAGCACTACAATGCAATCTCTGATGCCAAGATCAAGCCGGCTTCCAGCACCTGGCTGCGCCCTGAACTTCTCGGCGATGGTACCGACTGGCAGGACGAACTGTTCAGCACAGCCTTCATGACCAACCACAGTCTTTCTCTTTCTGGTGGTAACGGTCGCACAACTTATGCTATTTCTGCCGGCTACCTCAACCAGGACGGTATCGGTCTGAAGACAGGCTTCAAGCGCCAGACCTTGCGTGGTAACATTGATACCGAACTCAAGAAATGGCTCAAGGGCGGTATTTCTTTCTCACTCTCTGATTCTAAACAGGAAATGGAGAAAAACTGGGACATCATCATGACCGCATTGAAGTCTCAGCCTTCTGTTGCCGTGCGCAATCCAAATGGTGGTTATGACGGACCAGACGACCAGTGGATGCCAGACAACGCTGTAGCTTTGGCAGAAATCAAGACCAACTATGCCAAGCGACTCAACTTCCGTATCAATACTTATCTGGAAGCAACTCTCCTGAAGGGACTTACCTTGAAGACTGAGCTTTCTACAGATTATAATCTCAACAAGACAAAGACATACCAGCCAGACTATAAGTTTGGTGTGCGCGAGAGTTCACAGCGCGATGGTGCCTGGTACAAGAACGATACCAAGTACTGGTCTTGGCGCAACATCCTGACCTATAATGGTACAATTGCCGAGAAACATAATATTAATGTAATGGCAGGTCAGGAAATGAGCCAGAGCTATTGGGAGAACTTTGCTGTCAGCAACTCCGGTTATCTTTCAAACTCCGTAACCGACCTCATTGCCGGTGCAACAACAGGTGCCAACATCAACCTGAGTCAAGGTAACCAGGACGGCTACAAGCTCTACTCTTACTTCGGCCGTGCACTTTATAATTATGCAGACCGCTATCTTCTGACAGCAACACTCCGTTGCGACGGTTCCAACAAGTTTGCCGAGGGTCACCGCTGGGGTTGGTTCCCATCAGCAGCCTTCGCATGGCGCGCCAGCCAGGAGAGTTTCCTGAAGGACAACAAGGTCATCAACAACCTCAAGTTACGCTTGGGTTGGGGTGCTACTGGTAACCAGAACGTACAGCAGTGGGCCTATGCAGCCATGCTTAAGAACTATACCACTTCATGGGGTGTGGGCGTCATGAATGCCAACAATGCCAACCCGGAACTGAAGTGGGAGACCACCTACTCTACCAACGTAGGTTTCGACTTATCTCTCTTTAACAGCCGCATCGACATCGTGTTCGACTGGTACTACAAGAAGACCAACGACCTGCTGATGATGCTCGACTTGCCAGCTTTCATCGGTTCTGGTACAGGTTCCAAGTATGGTACTGCTTCCAACCCTTGGGGTAACGTAGGTAGTCTGGAGAACAAGGGTATCGAGTTCACCATCAACACCGCCAATATCGAGAACAAGAACTTCTCATGGCACTCTAACTTCGTATTCTCCCTGAACCGTAACAAGGTGGTATCTCTTGATTCAGAGACAGGTAGTCTTCCTCAAACCGTACAGATCGGTTCTGAGACTGCTACCGTTACCAATACTGTGGTGGGCAAACCTATCGGTCAGTTTTGGGGCTATAAGGTTATCGGCCGTTTCGACAAGCCAGAAGATTTCTGGTATAAGGATGCCAACGGCAACGTAAAGCAGGTTGCCTTGCCTGAAGGCGCCAAAATTGCAACAAGTCCTACAAGTGGTGGTGTATTCATCGGCGACTATATCTATGAGGATATCAATGGCGATGGTGTCATCGACAACAACGACCAGACCTTCATTGGCAACCCAGAGCCTAAGTTCACCTTCGGTTTCGGCAACACCTTCTCTTATAAGGGCTTCGACCTGAGCTTCCAGTTCAGCGGTTCTTATGGCAACAAGATTATGAACTACGGCAAGCGTTTCCTCAACATCACCGGTTCTACCAGCAACCAGCTGACAGAGGTGATGGACTATGCACGCCTGGCTAAGTATGATGAAAATGGTCCGGACGACTACCGCAACTACTATGTTGTGAACACCGGTTCCATCATGCCTCGTCTGTCTACAGAAAGTGGTGTAAACAAGAACAACCGTGTAAGCGATGCTTATGTAGAAGATGGTTCATACATCCGTCTTCAGAACATTTCGCTCAGCTACACCTTGCCTCGCAAGTGGCTCAGCCACACATTCCTGAACAACGTCAAGCTCTACTGCAACGTACAGAATGTATTCACAATCACCAAGTATGACGGCTTCGACCCAGAAGTTGGTTCTATGCAAGGTAATGCTCTCCTCAATGGTGTAGACTACAGCCGTTACCCTTCACCACGCATCTATACTTTCGGTGTAAATGTGCAGTTCTAAATCATCAACTTCTTAAAGTAACAAGAACATGAAAACAAACATATTAAAATATACACTGGCGCTGGCGGGAATGCTCTCATTCACGGGATGTGCCAACGACTTCCTGGAGCAGAAGAATACCTACCAGATTTCGCAGGTTAACTTCTTCGACAACGATGAAGCCGTATCACAGGCAGTCATGCCGCTATATAGCTATGTTTGGTACGACTTCAATGATAAGTTCTCTTATGGAATGGGAGATGGTCGTGCCAACAATATCACGGCTCAATACTCTGGTTACATCTACCCATACACTAACTTCACTGAGACAGGTCTTTCTGAAGGACTGACAGAAGCTTGGGGTGCACTCTATTCGGTAGTAGCGCAGGCAAACAACACCATCAACAATATCGCTAACAACTCTACAGCCAATGTGAGTGAGACAGCAAAGATACAGGGTATTGCAGAGGCTCGTTTCATGCGTGGTCTGGCTTACTGGTATATCAGTTCACTCTGGGGTTGTGCCGTTATCTACAATAACACCCAGGATCTGGTCAACAACTATGTTGTTAGCCCAAACCCTGGAGTAGATGGCATTGAATATGCCATCCGCGATATGGAGTTTGCAGCCGTACATCTGCCAGCAGCCTCTCCTGCTACAGGCCGCATCAACAAGTATGCCGCTTATGCCATGCTGAGCCGCTTCTATCTCTCCATGGCAGGTTTGACCACCAGCGGCCGTTACGACGGTACCAATGTGGCTACAGATAAGAACCGCGGAACACGCAACGAATATTATCTCGATGCTGCCAAGAAGGCTGCAGCCATTGTTATTGAGCAGGGACCTTACCAGCTTGCTGATACCTATGCAGAACTGTTTGCTGCCTCTACCTTTAATAATAATAGCGAGAGCATCTTCCAGTTGCAGGTCCAGGCAGGTGCTGAAGGAGGTCTTGCCCAGTCTATGACCCGCTTCCTGGCATGGAGTACTCAGGTTAACCAGGGTAACTCATGGGGAGGATCAACCTACTGCTCTTACGATCTTTGGGAAGAGTTCAAGGAGTATGAAGACCCTACACTCGGCACAAAGGTAGATGATGCCATCCGCCGTCACAACTGCGTGGCTTCCTATGGTGAAACTTACCCAGAGCTTTCTGCCAATCCGGAGAAGCCATATATATATGGTGAAACTGAGAGTGCAGGAAGTCAGGGAGCTAACATCAAGAAGTATGTCATCGGTACCAATGCCGTAAACGGATTTGCAATGAACAACAACTCGGGTATCAATACTTACATGATGCGCCTGGCTGAGGTTTACCTCAACTATGCCGAAGCAGTATTGGGCAATAACGCAACGACTACCGATGCTACGGCACTCAAGTATTTCAACGAGCTACGCACCCGTGCAGGTGTTCCTGCCAAGAACAGCCTTTCCTTCGAAGACATCCGTCACGAATTCCGTCTGGAAACAGCATTCGAAGGCTTGTACTGGTACTTCATCGTCCGCCGCGGCTACTATCAGCAGCAGGAAATGGTGAACTATATCAACAACCAGCACCGCAATGCCAGCTACTTCAAGTCATCTACTTACGAATATGTTCTGAGCGAGGATTATACTGCACCTGGTCCTAGCGTAGCTACGGCAACAGCCAAGAATCTGACTTTGCCTATCGCTGATACTGACCAGACCAAGGACCCTCTCCTCAAGCCAGACGGCAACGGCAACATAGCTACCGTAGCTTACCAGTTTGGCAACCGCGAGGTAGAAGACACCGATTTGTTTAAATAACAGGCTTCAGCCTGTATCATTCATCTTTAATAAATAAAGGATTATGAAAACAATTAAATATCTCTGGACATTGTGCCTCGCATTGGCTGCATTCACCCTTACGGCGTGCAGCGATGACGACAACGGCGGAAGCTCGGCTGCAATGCAGATTAACCAGATATATCTGGAGAATGTGGACGATGAGGTAAACCAGGATCGTCCGGTGGAGTTTGCCCGTCTGGGACAGTTGCTCCGAATTGAAGGTTCCGGCTTCAGCGGCTTGAAGAAAATCTATGTCAACGGTTACGAAACTTACTTCAACAACGCCCTGATGACCGATCATAATGTATGGGTTACGCTGAATGCCGCTACTCCGATAGACAAGGCAGATGCTGACGTTCGCAATACCATCGTATTCTATAAGAACGACAACAACAAGCTGGTTTACGAATTTACCATTCGTGCAGCTGCACCTGCTGTTACAAGTGTAGACAACACCTTGCCTAAGGCTGGCGAAACGGTAACCGTTTATGGAGCCAACCTGCAGGAAACTACCAAGATTACACTTCCTGACGGTACAGAAATTACTGATGGCATCCGCAATGATGCCGACGGCAAATGGTACAGCTTTACCGTTCCAAGTTCTGCCGACCTCACCAAGTCGGGTTCCATCACCAGCGAAGGAGCCAATGGTACAGCCAAGTCACCAACCTATTTCAACGACTTCGGCAACTTCATTACCGATTTCGATGGAAATGGCGAACTGGGTTCATGGAGCGCAACTTACGGTACAGACGATCTCGTAGACGATCCTCTCAACACCGGTCGTGGCAAGGTAGCATTGCTCGCTCCACAGTCTCTGCTCGATGCAGGCGGTCTGGATGCAGGCGGTAATGGTAAATACTGGGCAACAGCAGGCAACGATAATGCAAACGACGACTGGAGCCGCATGTACACCACCATTCCTGCCGAGACAAGTGCTTCCGACCTGGCTATCCAGTTCGACATCTATTGTCCGGAGCCATGGGATCTCACAGGTCAGCTCGAAATCTCTCTGCAGAACAACCTGAACGGCTATGGTTGGGGATCAGCTCCTACAAAGTACAGCGCAGAGTACACCAACACAGCTACCGTATGGGTTCCTTGGCTGAACACAGAGGATGGTTCTCATACAGCCTGGAGCACAGGCGAACGCTGGCAGACCATCACCATTCCGATGACTGCTTTTGGCAATTACGACCCGGAGAAGGCTCCAGACGTAACCTTCCAGAAGATTGTAGAAGACAGAAACGGAGGTTCATACAGGAACTTCGTCCTGTTCCTCGCCAACAGCGACCTGGAATTCTCTGACGACATCAAGTACAAGGCAAGTACCTTCAACCTGAAGATTTATGTAGACAACTTCCGCGTTGTCAGCACCAAGTCTATCACGGTAAAGGACTTCAATGATGACGAAACAGCAACAGAATAATAACCCTTAAATGAAAATCATGATGAAAATCAATAAGATAATGATACCAGTAGTAGCATCAGCGATGCTACTCACTGGTTGCGACGACCAGATCATGCAGTGGGGTAAGCCAGCCAATCATGCTGACGTTACCAAGGCAGAGATTCCGCTCGCCGTAAAGGAAGTCATCGCCAACTACGATAATATCAAGGATTATGCCCAGCAGTACACACCGAACATGAAGATAGGTATCGGTATGGGTACTGACTTATATGCGAACAATGAGAATGGCGAAGGCGATCTGGCAAATGCCAACTATCAGGTATTTACACCGGGCAATGCGATGAAGAATGATGCCATTATGGGCAACAGCGGTTCTCTGAACTTCGCTACCGTAGACAAGCTCCTTGCAGCATTGGATGGTAACATGCAACTCTACGGTCATAACTTCTTCTGGCACACCCAGCAGAACCAGACTTATCTGAAATCGCTCATCGCCCCTACCCTGGTGGTAGAAAGTGATGGAGATATTGCCAACGTTCTCTCAGGCGATGCTGCCGATTTTAATGGCGGTACCACTGGCGGTTGGAGTGCTTGGGGCAGCAACAAGAATGAAGCAGGAGCGGTAGCCGGAGCCGGACAGGATGGCACGGCAGCACTCGTCCTTGAAAACAAGGGCGACGGCAACGCATGGGAAGCCCAGTGTGCCTATACATTCAATGATTATCTGGAGATGAACAAGACATACGTCATCAAGTTCAAGGCGAAGTCTACTTCTCCTGCCGGTGAATTGCAATTCCAGTATCAGAATGGAACCACATACAGTTCTCAGGGCGGATATAATACTTTCAACGTAGGTACCGACTGGCAAACCTTCCAGTATGAGTTCACCATTGACAAATATGACGATGTGAACCGCATCATCCTCAACTTCGGTAAGGTAGGCGCTACCTATACCATCGACGATATCCAGTTTGGTTTAAAGCAGGAAGACCCGATGAACAATGTACTTGCAGGTGATGCATCAGATTTCGAAGGTGGAACCACAGGCAATTGGGGCTCTTGGGGTAGCAACAAGGAAAGTGCCGAAGTAGAAGAAGGCGTAGGCTATAACAACAGCAAGGCTCTTGCCTTGAAGAACAAGGGCGACGGCAATGCCTGGGAAGCCCAGTGTGCCTATACCTTCGACGATGCGCTGCAGGAAGGCAAGAAGTATATCATCCAGTTCTATGCCAAGTCTACTTCTTCTGCAGGTGAATTGCAGTTCCAGTATCAGAATGGAACCACATACAGTTCTCAGGGCGGTTACAATACCTTTAGCGTTGGTACAGATTGGGTGAAATGCGAATTCACCTTTACCCCTGCTTACGATGATGCCAACCGCATCATCCTCAACTTCGGCAAGGTAGGCGCTACCTATTATATAGATAACATCAAGTTCGGCCTTGCCAAGGATCAGAGTACCGCAACAAGAGGCATCCAGTATGTTCTGGCTAGAAACGGAAAGGCAAGAAAAGCCACCCGTGCCGGCAGCAAGATGTACTACGTACTGAAGACTCCTGCCGAGAAGCAGGCTGCCCTCGAAGGTGCAATGGATGCATGGGTTAGCGGCGTAGCTAATCACTTGAAGGAAAAGAACGTGGTGCCTTTCGGCTACGATGTCATCAACGAACCTATCGCCGACGGCAGCTATGGTCGCCGTGGATATGATGGTGTATTCGGAATGGAAGGCGACAGCGAACCTACCGAGTCAGAAGCAGATGGTCTGAGCCTCAACTGGGAATCAGGTCACTGGTATTGGGGCTATTACGTAAAGGATTACCCTGTCAAGGCATTCCAGCTGGCACGCAAGTATCTGCCTGCAGATACCAAGCTCTTCGTCAACGACTACAACCTGGAGACCTCTCCTAAGAAGCTCGAAGCGCTCATCAAGTTCGCAAAGGAAATAGATGAGAAGAACGGCTCTCCTATTGTAGATGGTATCGGTACCCAGATGCACGTCACCCTCAATTGCAGCGACGATGCTGAGAAGAACGCAACCAGCATTGCGGAGCTGAAGACAAAGGTAGATGCCATGTTCCAGACGATGGCAGCCACAGGCAAGCTGGTTCGTGTAACCGAGCTCGACCTTTCTCTCGGCACCGGCACTCCATCCAGCAACCAGTACAAGGCACAGAGCGATGCCTACCGCATGATTATGGAGAGCTACAAGGCAAATGTGCCAGAGGCTCAGCAGAGCGGTATCACCATCTGGAGTCTGTCAGACAACGAGGCTGAACACGAATACTGGCTCAAGGGTCAGGTGCCAAACCTCTTCGACAAGGACTACAAGCGCAAGTGGGCTTACAAGGGCTTCTGCGATGGTATCGCCGGCGAAGATCTCGGTCTGAAGTATGGTGGTGAAGAATACAAAGCTTTCTATGAGAAGAACAATGTTTCTTCTACCGTAGACAAGTAATTAAAGAGTAAAATCATGAAAATCTGTCGTAATCTCACTTTTTTATCGAGATTACGACAGATTTCTCGTTTAAAAGTTGTCGTAATCTTGCTTTTTTTCTGAGATTACGACAGAATTCTCGATTTAAGCCCCTAAAAGTCCTTAGAAAAATGTGATTTTCCTTGCGTAATTCACTGTTTATTAGTTTCTTTGCCAAAACATAATTTTTAGCGTATGGAAAGACTACTTATATCCCAATTGTTAAAATGGAAAGACTGTCACGGAAGGAAGCCACTCATACAGGAAGGTGCAAGACAAGTTGGCAAGACTTGGCTACTGAAAGAATTCGACCTGTATGGTTGAAAATGTTTGAGAGAGAGGGAGATAAATAAAAAGAAAAAGGTGTATCCCTTTGCCCATTGTGTTGAGCAATAAGGATACACCTTAATTATATAGTATTTATAATTTCTGATTACTCAGTGAAACCTGAGTGGCGAGTACCAGAGATACGATAAATACAAGCATTCTGGTCGTCATCAAACTTCACGGTGTAACAAATGCTGTCTACAGGCATACCATGAAGGTTCTTGCCCTGGCCATAGAGAACCTGACCTTTGAGGAACTCGATGTTGCCAGCCCGTGCATCTGAAGGATTGTAAGATGTATTTGGTGTTCCTTCAAACTTACCATTGTTATAGTCTGTTACGTTCACCTTCATCTTAACACCATAGAATGCATCATCATCAAGCCACATCTTATCAGCATCATTAGCTGCTGTATTATAAGTGTTAATGTTGATTGTGCCAAGTCCAAATGGATCTTTACCAAGTACATTGCCTTGTTCATCAACAACATCTACTGTTACATCCCAAAGACCTGCCATTTTCTCAACAGCTGTACCTCCAGCTTTCTCATCTGTCTCTGGATCACAAGAAACAAATGTAAAAGTTGCAGCCAAGGCAACCATGAACATTGAAATATATTTCTTCATAATCTTATGCTTTAACTAAAATATTTATTTTTGCAAAGTAATGAAAAACTCATGGTTGTAATATGAATTTTCATAACTCATTTCATATGAAATTTTACCTGTAGCAGGGTCGTACTTACCATTGGTAATTTCGTCAGCTCCATTGTCAAAAGCTGAACAATAACTAGATAGCATAACAATACTATTGTCTGCTAACAACTGAATATATCCACTCATATCACAAGCTGTACCATTACCAAATGTTTGGTTCCATAGACCACCCATAAAGTCGCTTATATAAAAAATACCTGAAGCTTTTTTGGTTATCTTTATTGTATTATTTGCAATAGGATAATTGTTTTTTTTGCCTACGAGATTTACATAAGTATCTGCTGTAGTTTTATAAGTGCCAGAAATATCAGTTGTAATACTTGGGTCACAAACAGCTACAGTTCTTGTATCTCTAGTTATATATCCTTCAGTATTTGTATATGAATAAACAATGCTATATAGCCCTGGTTTATTTGTATCTACAGAACCAGATGTAACTATACTAGCCGTACAATCCTTTCCACGCAATGTACCTTTGCATCCCAGCTCAGTATATGTTGTACCAATAGGAACTTCCACAAATTTAGCACCTTGGATTTCCAAAGTAGGATAGTATGTAACCTTTGCATCAGTCAACTCATCATTGTCATCATTGCATGATGTCAATGCAAATGATGAGAGGCAGAGCATCAAGGTATAAAATAATATCTTTTTCATATTCTTCTTGTCTTTTGTGAATTAATGAATCTCACTGTTCTTTTGTATAGTGAATTATTTTACATCCCAGAATACTGGGTCTGCCAAAGTCTTGACAGCAGGTGTATTCTTGTTGTACTTGCGGGCATTCTCTGGGTAAGGCATACGCTTGCAGAGATTATTGTTGCCATAATAGTTAAGACCTGGATTGATCATATCACCTGCTATGTACTTAGTAGAACTCTCAAATACTTCCTTGGCAGTAGCAGTGGAAAGTGCAGGAACGTCTGTACGACGCTGCTCAGACCATGCCTCCATATGATTGCGCATAAAGAAGGAAGCCCACTTCTGCATATAGATGAGTTTGAGCTTGTCAGCAGTTGTAGCCTGAGTGTCAAAGTTTACTTTAGCACCAGACAAGAAAGTACTCACAGCACTGTCGTCGATTCCGCGAGAAACGAGATCTGCACGAACAGCATTCTCATAATCCACCTTAGCTGCAGCTGCATTGTTGTTGAAGCGAAGTTCAACCTCTGCCTTCAAGAACTCAGCCTCTGACTGCTGCATGATGTAGATAGGCATTGCAGCAATCGCTCCATATTTAATTTCGCTTACTTCCTTGTTCTTCCAGTCCTTGCCAGTCCACTCCTTGTAGAGAGTCTTAGCACCAGGAATCTGACCAACATACTTTCCTGCGGCTTTATTAGCCTCCATTGTAGTTGACAAGCGAGGGTCGTTGGTCAAGTTGTAATATGAAACAATAGGGTAAGCTGCGCAGAAATTATTGGTCTTTAAACCGCGAATGGCTGCATACCAAGGGTTCCACTGACCTTCTGCATCACTATATACATTAAATGTGCAATCAGAATTTGGCAACAGGTTCTCTGCTACCAAAGCCTTTGCCTTAGCTGTATAGGTATCAACATCCACACCGCCATCAATTAAGCGCATGTACATACGCAGACGAAGACCATTAGCAAAACGCTTCCATGCATCCAAAGAACCATTGAACATAGGGTCTGTTACAGAAAGGGTTGTTGTCCCCTCAGGAATAGCAGCCTCAGCCTCATCCATGGCAGCTAAAACCGAAGTATAGACAGTCTTACCATCGTCCCACTTTGGAGTAGGATTGGCGTTGCCTTGGCACATTTCGGTATAAGGAGCATCGCTACATGCATCTACCATGTATTGCATGCCCAAGGCTGTCATCACTTTGCAAGCGAACAGGTCTGCCTTGTTATTTGTCTTGCTCTCTACATCTTTGATATCCATCATGGCACCTGCATAGATGGTGCGATAACAACGGTCGAACAATGATGAAGACTCGTCGAAATGAAGCTCAGCCTCATCGTTATACTGGTTAGCCTCAGGGCGCTGCTCGAAATACTGGGCAAAGAAACCAGCATTTGTGAACATAGCATCACCAGGCACTGCTGCCAAGGCATTTTCCACAGAAGGGAAAACCAATGTTGGTGTCACGTCACCATTGTTTGGATAGTTTGGGTTGTCATTGATATCCATGTCGCAGCTCGAAAGCGCCAAGAGGCAAGCTGCGCTATATACTAATATTTTCTTCATAATTAGCTTTCTTATTAGAATTTAACTGAAACATTGAAACCAATCTTTCTAGAACTTGGGTTGGCAGAATACTCACCATAGTTACCAGACAAGTCGTTACCGAAAGAGGTTGACTCTGGGTCGATGAAAGTATTGCTAGAAGGTGTCCAGAGGAACAAGTTGTTTCCAAAGACAGAAACCTTCACACCTGTCAAGAATGTCTTGGCAAGCCAAGCCTTAGGAAGATCCCAAGAAAGTACTACGGAACGAAGTTTTACATAGCTCTTGTCAACCAAGAAATCGGCATCGTAATTGTCTGCACCATTGTTCCAGTAGTTATAAAGGTTGGTTGCATTCAATGCTGTTGTGTTCTCGCCATATACAGGAGCGCCGTTGGCATCTGTGCCTGTCTGAACTACAGAGTTCGGAACGATGAATGGATGACGGCTGTTGTAAGCAGTCTGAATAGCGTTACCAACGAAATAGTTGACGCTCTTGGTACGAGAATACATCACACCGCCCTTACGAATATCGAAATCGAATGACAAACTTACGCCCTTGTAAGAGAAGGTATTGGAAATACCCATCTGATACTTGCTGTTCATGCTACCAACAATCTGCTGCTCTGTAGTCTTAAGAGGAAGACCGGTCTTAGGGTCTACGATAATGTGGCCTTCGGCATCACGCTGTGAAGTGTAAGCCTTGAACACACCAAGCTCCTCGCCAACGATGGCATAGAGACCTGTGCCGCCACTCAAGCCATAGATGACAGACTCACCACCAAGTTCCTCTGGAAGAGAGATAACCTTACTGCGGTTCAATGTCCAGTTGAGGGAAATATCCCATTTGAAATCCTTTGTCTTAATTGGTGTGCCGCTGATCAAAGCCTCAACACCACGGTTACGAATCTTACCGAGGTTGGTGTTCTGTGCGGTATAACCAGAAGCAGGATCCATAGCCAGAGAGAATATCTGCTTGTCTGATACTCTATTGTAGTAAGATACATCGAATGACAAGCGATTCTGAAGGAATGCCATGTTCAAACCGAGCTCAAACTCTGTTGTCATCTCTGGACTCAAAGTAGGGCTACCCAATACGTTACCTACAGAATATGCATTATAGTTACCGTTTGTGAATGGGAACTGGCTAGTACCCCAACCTGATGTGTTTGCTCCACCTTGTGCAAATACAGAAGAGGTCATGTATACATTTGCATCATTACCAGTCTTACCCCAAGCTGCACGTACTTTACCAAAGGTGATAATCTTCTGCATCTCTGGTGTTAAGAACTGAGAGAAGATAACACTACCGGTAACACCTGGATAGAAGAAAGAACGGTTGCCCTTAGGAAGGGTAGATGACCAGTCGTTACGAGCAGTCATTGTCAAGTATGCCCAGTTGTCCCAACCAAGATCTATCTGGCCATAAGCACCCATCAAACGACGGAGCTGCTGATACTGGTCAACAGTTGGCTTCTCTGAAGAGTTGTTCAAATTATAGAAGGTAGGGATGGTTAAGTTGGTTACCTGTGCATAGAAATAGTTGTATCTACGCTCGTTGCCGTTAAGACCAACTACTGCGTTCACGTCCAATTTCTCCATGAAATTATGACCATAGCTTAACATCGCATTCAAGTCGATTTCACGAGTACGCTCTGTCTGCTGGCTTGCCTTACCTGTCAAAGCAGACAAAGCATCTGCCCAGTTTGGAGTGCCCTTATAGAGTTTAGACATATTTGGCTGGCCTTCATCGTGATGACCTGTGGTTGTATCCAAACCGAAACGACCAGAGAACTTCAAGTCCTTGATGATGTCCCAATCCAACTGCAACTTGCCATAGAAGCGCTCCTGCTCATACTGATTTTTATAGTTGTTCAAAAGGTAGTATGGGTTGGTTACACCATATGGAGTATAGTAATAACCTGGAGTATTGAATGGATTGTTCAAATCCTTAAGCTCAGCGATGCTGATGTCGCGAGGAGTCTGCATGATACAGTTGTACATAGAACCAGCCTGCTGACCGGTGCTTACGAAATTATTCTTTTGGTAAGCATAGTTGGCAGACATGCTCAAAGTTACGTTCTTGATCTTGTGACTAGCACGACCTGAGAATGTATACTTGTTGTAGCTATCTGCGTCTGTTGGGATGATACCATCATCATGAATCTGTGACAGACTCAAGAAGAAGTTGCTTACATCTGTTGCACCATTGAAAGATACACTGTTGTTATAGCGAATACCTGTATCGAAGAAGTCCTTCACGTTGTCCTTGATGGCACGATAAGTCTTATACTGCTGAGAGTTATCGTAAATATTACCATATCGCAAAGAAGAACCATCAAACTCAGGACCCCAAGAACCGTTTTCCAGGTCGGTCTTGTTACCATACCAACCCATACCGAACTGGTTCTGCATCTGAGGCAAACGGAGAACAGACTCAAGCTGCAAACCGCCGTTATACTCAATACCAACTCCCTTGCTTTGTTTCTTACCACTCTTGGTGGTAATCAAGATGACACCATTGGCAGCACGGCTACCATAGAGAGCTGTAGCAGCGGCACCCTTCAAGATGGTCATGCTCTCAACGTCGTCTGGGTTGACAGCATTGGCACCATTACCGAAGTCGTAGCTTTCATTCAAGCTGCTAGCACTTGCTACCATAGAAGTCTCACTACTTGTTGAGTTGTTTGACAATGGCACACCATCTACAACATAAAGAGGCTGGTTGTTGCCAGACAAAGAACTGACACCACGAATAACAACGGAATTAGAAGCACCTGGGTCAGAAGAAGAAGCTGAAATCTGTACACCAGCCACCTTACCAGCGATACCGGACATGATGTCGCCTGTGCGTGACTCAGAAAGTTTCTCACCACCGACAACAGAAGCCGAGTAACCCAAGGCCTTGCTCTGACGGGTGATACCCATAGCTGTAACTACGACCTCATCAAGGCTTTTTGAATCTGAAGATAAAACGATTTTGTTGTTGCCTGCTTTGAGAACAACGGTTTTGTCTTGCATACCAATGTAAGACACTTTTACAGAGTTCTTTCCGTTAGGAAGAACCAAAGAGAAGTTACCATCAATGTCGGTAACTGTACCAGTATTGGTACCTTCCACTTTGATAGATGCACCAATGATTGGTTCACCATCCTCTGCAGAGGTTACTTTACCGGAAACTTGAGTTTGCGCCAACGCCATTCCTAAACTAAGGAAGAGGCAGGCAATAAACGTCATGAGTCTTTTTTCCATAAATCTCTCTCGTTTAATTAATTAATAAATATATAATGTTTTATATTTCCTTCTCGTTTCTCCACCTCTTGCCCCGAGGTGGAGAAATACCAAGAAATTCCTAAGAAAAATGCTTCATGTTTACAAATTATCCCCCAGGGTATTATACCTTTGGGTATAATTTTTAGGTTTAATTCTTAATAAAAAACAATTATGGCATACTTTAAGTTAGAAATTAGTTGGGGCAAAGAACAGAAGAAGCAGACCCTGCACACGGATGAGATGAAGGGATGGGAATGGGTGAAACTGGAGGTGGAACGAGTAAGAGAGATGGGGAGATACAAGACAGCGAGCAATTACCTGACGGCTGCCCGCTCCTGGACTCGATATCTGGGCAGAGAGGACTGGGTTTTCTCCGAGATGACTGTCGATAAAGTGACTGCCTATCAGCGATGGCTCTCTGAACGAGACATCTGCCTGAACACCATCTCGGCATATATGAGGGCTCTCCGAGTGATGTATCATCGGGCGATGGAGACAGACTATGATCCTTTTGCCCAGGTATTTACAGGGCGAGCAAAGACCCGAAAGCGCAGTCTCTCGCCCGATGACATCCAGCAGCTCCATGCCCTGGAGTTGCCCCACGGCTCCCAGTTAGCCTTGGCGCGAGACATCTTCCTCTTCAGCTTCTATGCCATGGGCATGCCCTTTGTGGACATAGCTTATCTTAAGAAGGGTCAGCTCAAGGATGGTTATATCCATTATGCTCGCCATAAGACGGGACAGCGCATCCAGGTGGCTCTCTTGCCCTGCATGCTCCGTATCATCGAGCGATACCAAGAGAATGATTCAGACTATGTGTTTCCGATTCTTACGGCTGATACTCCCCGGCGGCAGCATCATCTATACAGCTGCCGCCTGCGCCAATACAACTATTCCTTGCAACGGTTGGAGCAGCTTCTCCCCAATCCCTGCCATCTCTCCTCCTATGTGGTGCGCCACTCCTGGGCAAGCATCGCCTATCAGCACCACCTCGACATCTCGCTCATTGGCAAGGCTCTGGGGCATACCAAGGCTTCCACCACCTTATTATATATAAAGAGCCTTGCCGATCCCGACCTAGCCGAGGCTAATCTGGGGATGATAACGGAACTGGGGCTATAGAAATGGATAAAAATATTTAAAAACAAGCTATTCCCCCGAAAAATGTGTATGGAAAGAGTAATATTCCCCCGAAAAATGTGATATATGCATCAATAAAAAATGAAAAACTGTCAGATTGTCAATATGTTAGTATAAAAAGTTTCTCGCTAAGGCCCAAAGTGCCCTAGCGAGGAACAAAATCCTACTTCTCCATCAGCAACCACTTCCATACTGGCAGTACCTCTATTACCACGGCTTCGTATATGATAGTCTCTTCCTCATCCATTGTGATAACGAAGAGCTTACTATTCGGATATCTCTTATGGTAAGCTTTTAATGCCCCCAATTCTCGCTCTCGGGTAGCAGCATCCTTTATACTATATGATACCTGGAAAGCATATTGATGTTCAAATAGACAGAAATCTACTTCTACATTGCCATAATAATAGAAAAGATCCTCTCCGTATTTCTCGTGCAGATGGATGGCTACCAAATTCTCCAAGAGAGATGTTTCTGGATCAAAGAGAAAGAGACTCAAGAAACCATTATCTACAAAGTAATATTTCTTGTTCGACATTCTGTCTTGCAGTTTTGCTGTAATGTTCTCCAAGGAGAAAATCAAACAAGTGTCCTTGATATATCCCAGATAATCGACAATAGTCTCTTGTTTCACTTTTCCTGCTACAGAAGAAACCAGATTGGCAAGCCTGTTATATGACTGTGGCTGCTTAACACTCTCGGATAGCTTTCTTATCAAAGTTTTCATGGCCAGTGGATTTCGTATACAATATCTGGTTATCAAATCTCCAAAATAGATTTTGTTGTACAAATTCCCCAACCATTCACGCTTAAACTGATTATCTATAATCGCTAATTCTGGCAAACCGCCAATATGAAAATATTCCAGGAAAACCCTCTTGATGTCTGAGTTTTGCAGATATTCCCATTGTGGAGGCAGGGAGATATGCTTGGCTGTCAAATATTCCTGAAAGGAAAAAGGAAAGACGGGCTGCACCATATATCTGCCACCAAGCGTGGTAGAAATCTCGCTACTCAGCATTTTGGCATTGCTACCAGTGATGTAGACACGATACTTCTGGTCTGCTAATCTACGAGCAAACTTCTCCCATCCATCTATGATTTGTATTTCATCAAGCATGAAGATAGGCTGGTGCTCATACATTTCTTCGTAAGCTTGTTTTATCAAGTCAAGGTCAGAAAGCTGGAGCTTTTCAAGTCGGTCGTCCTCAAAATTGAAGTAAAGAATCTCTTCTGGCTTATGTCCTGAGGCGATTAACTCTTGTGCACGCTGATATAGCAGATAAGACTTACCTGCTCTTCTCAGTCCTACCAGTACGTAATTAGAATGAGATTCAAAGGCGATACTTCTTTTCACCATTTCCACATCCTGAATCATCCTTTGATTCTCTGCTATCAACAATTTTGCAATTCTCTTGTCCATATCTTCCTTATTTATATCAATCTGGGTGCAAAGATACAACTTTTTCCTTTATAAAGGAAGAAAATCAGCAAAAAGTTTCCTTTATAAAGGAAGCTTTTGCCTCATTTCTTTCCTTTATAAGGGGAAATTGTGGCGGAAGTATAAAACATGAGGGTGTGTCATAAGTCCATGACGCACCCTTTTTCTATCTATTAATTTCCATAA
>CAVBFV010000019.1:0-23435 GCA_963594575.1 Lachnospiraceae bacterium
GATGCTCCTCTGGGTCGAAGAGCATGGCGGTGCAGATGCAGTATTTGCGGTTGGTGCGATGGAGCACATCTACGTTGATGCAACCCTCGCAACCACGCCAGAATGACTCATCATCGGTCAGGTCGGCGAAGGTAACAGGAAGATAACCCAGCTGGGTGTTCATCTTCATGACAGCCGAACCGGATGTCAAAGAGAAAATCTTGGCATGAGGCCATCGCTGTCGGGCGAGCGTAAAGGTCAGGTTCTTGATACGCTTAGCCAAACCCATACCACGGAAGTCTGGGTGAACGATCAAACCAGATGTGGTGACATAGTGCTTGTTGCCCCAGGTCTCGATGTAGCTGAAGCCTGCGAACTTATCGCCCTGTAGTGCGATAACCGCCTTCGCCTCTCTCATCTTGGTAGCCACATACTCAGGTGAACGCTTGGCGATACCTGAACCACGTTTCTTTGCAGCTTCTGCGATTGTAGTCAGAATGGTGTCGATGTACTTGATGTGACTTTCGTCAGCCACCATTACTTTAACTTCTGCTTCTTCCATTTTTTCTCTTCTATCTTAAAATGTTTTTGTTTTAATATTCTTTCTTTATATAATAAGGTGTATGTTTTGCATAAAAATGCACCTTATACATATTTATGGTGAATGTCTGGAATAACCTCTGCCAGTGCATTGATGATTTCCTCTTCTGTTGTCCCTTTCTTTTTAACCAGGAAGATGGTGTCATCGCCGGCGATGGTTCCCAAAATTTGAGGAATGTCACTATTGTCTATGTTATAGGCAATGCTGCTTGCATATCCCGGACGGGTCTTGATCACGACCATGTTTCCAGAGAAGTTGATAGACTGGAATCCGGTATTCACCATCATCTTGCTTACTGGAATATGGTTTGATACTCTCTTATATAATGTATCATTGGGCAGGACATACGCATATTTTCCACTCGAAGATGCTGCTTTTGCTACCTTGAGCAGTTTTAAGTCACGGCTCAATGTAGCTTGCGTAATCTTAAAGCCTTCTTTGTGAAGAGCCTCCAAAAGTTGGTCTTGCGAACTCAACTCCTGACTTGATATGAGCATCTTCAAAGTTTCCAATCTGCTATTCTTTGCCTTCATATGCTGTATTTTTATTCGTTTAACGGCTGCAAAATTACAATATATTTTGTAAATAACCAAATAAAATGAAAGAAAAATGCATAAAATAACATTATTTTGTCTTTCATTATGCATAAACATGGAATAAATATGCATGTATTACCTTCTTTCATACAAATATTCTATACTTGGCTTTTGATGCAGAATAGCCTTTTTGTCCATTTTAAGCTAATTATTGTAAATTATTGAAAAAAAGTCTACGGAAACCGCATCGGTTCAATAAGTTTTTGTTATCTTTGCAGACACAATTCTTAGATTATAATCAACTTAATATAAAATAAACCTTTAGAAGATGGAAAAAAACAATGTTAAACCAGCTGATGGAAAGTTGGGTATCTTGGTTGTAGGTTGTGGCGCAGTTGCTACTACCTTTATGACCGGTGTTTTCATGACTCGTAAGGGACTTGCGAAGCCAGTAGGTTCAATGACTCAGTACGACAAGATTCGTGTGGGCAAGGGTGCAGACAAGAAATATTTGCATTACAAGGACATCGTTCCACTTGCTGACCTTAATGATATCGTATTCGGTACATGGGATGTTTATCCACAGAATGCTTATCAGGCAGCTATGTATGCTGAGGTATTGAAGGAGAAAGACATCAACCCTGTACGCGAGGAGTTGGAGAAGGTAGTACCAATGAAGGCTGCATTCGACAAGAACTATGCAAAGCGTCTTGATGGCGACAATGTGAAGGATTGCAAGACCCGCTGGGAGATGGTAGAGGCTCTTCGTCAGGATATCCGCGACTTCAAGGAGAAGAACGGTTGTGCCCGTATCGTTGTTATCTGGGCAGCATCTACCGAAATCTACGTTCCTGTAGATATGGAGATTCATGGTACATTGGCAGCACTTGAGGCTGCAATGAAGGCTGACGACCGCCAGCATGTAGCTCCATCCATGTGCTACGCTTATGCTGCTTTGACAGAGGGTGCTCCTTTCATCATGGGTGCTCCTAATACAACTGTTGATATTCCTGCTATGTGGGAACTCGCAGAGAAGACCAAGATGCCTATCGCCGGTAAGGACTTCAAAACAGGCCAGACTCTTGTCAAGAGTGGTTTCGCTCCTATCATCGGTACCCGTTGTCTCGGCTTGAATGGCTGGTTCTCTACCAATATTCTCGGTAACCGTGATGGTCTCGTTCTCGATGAACCAGCTAATTTCCATACCAAGGAGGTAAGTAAACTCTCTACTCTTGAAACAATCCTGAAACCAGAAGCTCAGCCAGATCTCTATGGTCATGGTAACGATGAAGATACTCAGTACTATCATAAGGTACGTATCAACTATTATCCACCTCGTAACGATAACAAGGAGGGTTGGGATAATATCGATATCTTCGGCTGGATGGGTTACCCAATGCAGATTAAGATTAACTTCCTCTGCCGTGACTCAATCCTTGCTGCTCCATTGCTGCTCGACCTTACATTGTTGAGCGATCTTGCAGCTCGTGCAGGCCGTTTCGGAATCCAGCGTTTCTTGAGTTTCTTCCTCAAGGCACCTATGCACGATTATACTAAGGGTGAAGAGCC
Source organism: Lachnospiraceae bacterium (assembly GCA_963594575.1). Taxonomy (GTDB): domain Bacteria; phylum Bacteroidota; class Bacteroidia; order Bacteroidales; family Bacteroidaceae; genus Prevotella. The sequence goes on from CAVBFV010000019.1 coordinate 2,686, forward strand.
TGTAAACCATCTCTACCAGCAGTATACGATGCTGAAGAATGCTATCCGTGAGATGGGTGGTTACGAGGCCGATGAGGAAATCGACTAATCAGGTTATTTCATTTAATATTACACCTTATTATATATAAGGCATTAATTTATATCATGGCACACCTTTGGAATGTTAGAACTTCTCTCCATAGGTGTGCCTTTTTGTTTATTTACATAGATCGTAGACATGGATTCGGTAACGAGTTTTATTTATGGTATGAGCATGATGTTCTTCTCCATGATGGCTTTCCTGTTTTGGAGAAAAGGAAAGGAGATGCTCTTTCGGATGATTATGTGGCTCATGATTGTGGTCGACCTACAGTTGGTAAAGGACATGGTTTTCTTTCTGATTTATGGTTTTGACAACGAGCATGCGTGGTATCTTACGTCTTCGTTGGATATGATGATTATTCCGTTCTACAGCTTTGTGTTGATGGAACTGGTGAAGCCGGGCTGGTTCGGATGGTTGAAGGCTTTGATGCTGGAATTGCCTTTCCTCTTGTTCCCGGTGTTCTATATTTTTACCCATAATATCATCTGGTTTTACGTGCTTTCTGTCTGGGGAGCTATTTATGGATGCTCTACCTTTATATTGCTTATCTTTTTAATCCGGCGGTATCACCGTCAGCTAAAAGAGCGGTTTTCTTATCAGGAAAATATTAATCTGAATTGGCTTCTTGCCATTCTCAATACCTTCTTCCTGATCCTGTTCTTATGGACGCTGAGCTGTTTCGTTATTAATGTGGATTACGACAATATCTATATGGTAAGTTCTCTGATGCTCTGGATGCTGATAGATTATTTTGTATATAGGCATGAGTCGGTGATAGAAGAGTTGAGCGATATAGAAATTGTACCGTTAGAGCAGAACGAAGTAGATGTTTCGGGGATGGCTGCTGAGGTGCAGCGATTGTTCGAGGAAGATAAAATCTATCTCAATCCGAAACTGAAATTGTCTGATGTGGCGCTGGCTGTAGGTACGAACCGTACTTATCTGAGTCGCTATTTTAACCGGCAGAATGGGCAGACGTTTTATGATTATGTGAATACTTATCGTATACAGTATGCTGAGAACTTGTTGAAGTCAACGAACTTTCCTTTGCCGGAAATCGCCATCAAATCGGGATTTAATTCTATTTCTACGTTCAGAAGAGTATTTTTTGCCTCTTTTGGTTGTTCTCCTAATAAATATAGGGTGAATATATAAGTTATTGGTGTTGAGATAGTTCTGAAAAATCAGCGGAACACTGAAAAATGTCAAAAGACATTTTTTGTCCATTTGAAACTTATTTTTGCTATTTTGAAACCATGGTTCTCAATTTTTTTTCTATCTTTGCACCATAGAACTTTTTGAAGAGAATATAACTCTAGCATTTACTTTTTCTAGGAATAAAAAATAAAGGTTGGCCAACCCGTTGAGGGCAAGCCAACCTTTCTCGTTATGTATGTTATTCTTTGTTTTTTTTACTTTATTCCCGGTTCTCGTTTTCATTATTCCTTGTTGCTGCCTCCGAAGATGCGGAGCAAGTAGAGGAAGAGATTGATAAAATCGAGATACAGGGTCAAGGCTCCGATGAGTGCCAGTTTCTGTGCGCCCTCGCTCATGTCGTATTGTGTCTGGAGCATCTGCTTGATTTTCTGACTGTCCCAAGCGGTCAAGCCAACGAAGATGGCTACGCCGGCGTAACTCAAAATGTAATCAAATCCCGAACTCTTCAAGAACATGTTTACTACGGTAGCGATAATCAGACCAATCAGCGCCATGAAGAGTATTTTTCCTAAAGAGGTCAAATCCTTCTTGGTAGTGTAACCATAGAAAGCCATCGCTCCGAATGTGCCGGCTGTAATAAAAAATACCTTGGCAATACTGGTCATCGTATAAACTACGAATACGGATGAAAGCATGGCACCATTCAAAACCGAGTAGACGATGAAGAGTAGGGTGGCCGTAGTCAGGGAGAGTCTCTGTAGGGCACCAGTAATGATGAATACCAAGGCGAGCTCTGCGATAATCAGGCCAAAGAGCAAGCCGCGGCTTGTCATCAAGGTCATCAGCAGGGTAGGACTGCTAGCCACACCATAGGCAGTAACGCCCGTAATCAGGAGAGCTAAGGTCATCCATGTATACACTTTGCGCATCAAAGCAGAGAAAACACCGCTTATACCTCGCTCTTTCTCATTAACAGCAAAGCCATTGCTCTGCTGGTTGTTCTGACTATTTATCAGATTGTACATTTCCTTTTCTGTCATAATTCTATTTTCTTTTGTTATTTATGGTCTATTGAATAATATAATAAGCGCAAAGATAATGCCAATTATTGAAACGAACGATAATCTCTGCGCTTTATTAACATTTATTCCGTAATTTTACGTCATTCATTCCTTTGTTTAAGGGCTATCTTCTTTACGGCTATCTGTTTTCCGCCTCGTGTTACCTCTACGGCTACAGTCCCATTTATTGGTGTGCGAAGCTGTTCTGTATCAGATTTTGCCTGTTTCTGAAGCGCCAGGACACCTGAGGTTCCGTATATTCTGATGAGGTCGTTCTGTTTCAGTCCCTTTATCAGGATATGATAGTTGCCGCTAGGAATGATGGTAATGTCTGACTTCATGTCAGTCTCCTTGCGGTTGAAACTGATATTGAAGCGGTTGTTCATCTCACCTGCTTGGGCAGCATAGAACTGGTAACTGCCTTCCTTCAGGTCTACCGCCTTTCCGGTTTCCTTGTCCTTCAGCCAAACGGTTTCATATTCGCTGGCATCGCAATCCTCAGGGATGCTGATGCTGTATTCACCGGTTTCCGGCAGACTGATTCCGATGGTCTGTTCTGCATCAATGCTGACCGCAGAGAGGAGAGAGTAGCGTCCACCATTGCGTATAGCATAGATCTGAGCATTCTGGTTCATCATCCATTTCACTCCGTCACTTCCCATATCAAAGTCGCTTTTTGCTTCGTAGGCAGGAACTGTATTCAACTGGAGTTGGTCATCTACAGGAGTGCTGTTGCCGGCTCTGCTGTTTCTGTTGCTCTGTGTGATGGCGATGTCGAGGGCTCGGGTTGCTTGATAGGCTGTTGTTGCCCTTGCTTCCGAATGTTCTACTATCACGCTTTCAGAATTATCCAGAGTGGCAGTCTGCGTAAACACGGCATCCATTGCCGGGATGTAGCCATCCGTTGAAACACCCGTGGCTAAATCATAGGTATTGATAGCCTTGTAGCTGCCGTTTCCTTCGCATTGGTAGATGACTCTGCCATATTCCATATCACTATAGTTCATGGCGCAGAGATAAGGAGAACCGAAGAGGTTCCAGCCCATGTTCTCCTTGTGGGTGAACTTCAAACCGCCGCCATTACTGTCTGACCATGGCTGCTGGTTGTTGTTCTGCACCAGGGTAATCTTATCCAGCAGACTCCTGTTGGTCCTACCATCTTTCTCTGTGTAACTGATTCCATAGAAACGGACGGTCTTGTTGGCTTTAGCATCCATTCTGAAACCTGCGGTAAAGTTTCGCTGGTTGTCTACGCCCTTTACCCATGCTTTACTCTCGCTTTGGTCGAACTTATAGTCGTACTTGGCACGAGTAGCTGCATTATAGTAGTAGGCGATTACACTACCATCAGCAGGATTGTTTGTACCTTCCACCTCCATATTGGTAGCCTTGAATGGTATGGAGAAGAAGTTGGTTCCTGCCTTCAGGTTTCTTTCCACTGCAAAGTTGGTGAGGTTTACATAACTGTTGTTGCCTCTTAAACCAGCGTGGTGCTTCAAGAGCAGGAAGCCTGGGCTGAACGGATTCATCTCTGTATAGAAGCCATTGTCGAGTTTCAGCTCCTTGTCTACTTCCATGACATAGACCACAGATTTACCGTGTGGATAATCGACCTTATTCGCTTCGGTATCGTTTGTTAGATACCAAGTCTCGAAACATCCGTTATCTACCTTGTCTCTGATGCGTTGGTTGCCGGCAAGATCATGGCTGTGCATTACCTTGTTGATGCAAGCCTTTGTAGGATTTTCGGCTACATTGGCATCGTGTTGGTTGATATTGGCATTGTCTGTCTCGTCAAGCTGGTACTTCCAATAGTCATCTTTCACATATTTATTATAGGTGGTTACAGATGATCTGTTGGCAGCACTACCCGTAGTTGTTGGTAATGTGCCGGAAGCAGTTACATTGACGGTCTTCACATTCTCCACGGTTCCTAATGCCAGACTGTTATAGAGCAATCCACTTGCATCGCCAGATACCTTTGCATTTGCATCAAGGAGAGAGGTCGATAGCATGCTGTTGCCCTTGAGGCTGACGTTGCCCGAAACCTTGAATCCATCAACAAGACACATTCTGGTTTCTGTACCAGTAGTTGTGTTGTTGAGTGTCAGTCCATTGATGGCAGATTGACTGGAAGACTCAATGATTCCTTTTCTTTGAGAAAGAAGATCACTCACGATAGCTTCTGTCTCTTTTTCAGAACTTTTTTCTTCGCGCATCGAACCGAACATCTTGACGCCTGGCATGCTGATGTTCACGTTATCAGCCTTCAGATTTCTATCTACGAAGACGTAGCCATATTTTCCTGGATTCTTGTTGGCATAAAGCTCAGCCAGGTTGATGGCGCCTTGCAGGTCGTTGGTTGGACTTTCCCAGCTTTCACCTGTTCCTGCAACAGCAGAACCTTCTTCTACATAGATAATCTGAATCATCTTCGTGTCGCACTCGTATGCACCGATATCTATGTTGTCGCCAATCAGTCGGGCAGTATTACCTAAGTCCTTTTCGGAGGCAAACATCTTAGCATAGTCATATTCTGTATTGCTTTTATCTTTATATATTTTTGCTAAGCCTACATTTTGCTGATATTTCTCGTTGCTTCCTTGGTCGAGTAACTTGAAACTCGGTCGAATTCTATAGTCGCCGTTATTTGGATCAACGAAGTTCGGACCATTTAGCACATCATCATTCTCGACAGAATTATCTATCACGACATTTTTGTTATCTGTATTCAAATTTGGATATTTATTCTTCCATGCTACAGAATTATAGACACTTTGGGTTCCAGAAACAGCTGTGTCTTTATTGCAGACAAACGTGGCGTTTGTTATGTCTACTTTTTGGGAACCGTACATAGTAAGACCATTTCCGTTTCCATCTGCAAACAGTACATTCCACATGTTTATGCCACATTCTTTTCGGTTGTTTACCACCATTCCGGTTCCGTTATTCTTTCTAAAGGCACAATGATGGAGGTTCATTTCTTTTCCCGTTCCGACTTGAACCTCATTAACCATCGCATTTACTCCCACACCGCTCTGGTTCTGGAATGTGAAACCGGAAATCGTTACCGGCTTACCATTCGTTACGATATTGAGCAGGTTCTTGGTTTCGCCCGCCTTGGCAGGGTTCTCAATGAGTACCGAAGGCTTGCTGAAGTCTTGCACCTCTGTATCGTCTGCATTTTTCGAGCCCGTACAACCACCTACAAGTTCTATCGATTCTATTAACTTAGCCTTCTCGGCTTTGTTTACAATGAGAGAAAAGGCATCGCCGCTAGAGTAGGTTGGCGAATAATAAGTGCCTCCACGTACAAACACCTTTCTCTTGCTGTTGGTTGTAGAACCTGTTGTGGTGCTACCTGTAGGGTTAGCCATGGCAATGATGGCACCACGGAGGTCGGTACTTTGGTTGTCCCAACTGCTACCGTCACCATTTCCTTTCTCTTCCATTCCGATATAAACCTTTTCAAGGTCAGTAAACTTGAATACATACTGGAATTCATACATACCGATGTCGATAGGCTTTTCTGCTTTATTACCATTCTTGTCTGTTGGACCTACGTATCTGTCGTATGTACCGCTGACAGGACGGATGTACTCAGATTGATAACCATAATTCTCAAGGCGAGAATTGTGCATAGTCCACCATTCCAGATATTTACCAGTCTCGTTTGCATCGTTTGCATCTTTGCTTCCATCACCTGCATCTGTAAGCACAGAGATAGCCTGTGGATTCCACTTGGCATCCTGTGTATAACCTTCGTAACCCTTTGTCGTTGTAGGCGCTGTGAAGCGTGGACCATCCGATGCGATGTTCTCCTTGTTCAGCTTGATGTTACCATCTTTTGCAGTAGAAGTCGGTAATTCATCCCAGGCGCAGTTGCGCATGTGCTCTCTCTTGAGGAGAACTTTGTCACCCTCAGTTACAGTTGATTCATTACCCCAAATGGCGGTATTATATAATATTGGTGTAATCGTACCGCTTGGCACCTCGTTCTCCACATGGATAGCGCCGTCTTCCATTGCCTTGTTGTTCACGATGAGGCTGTTTACGATGTAGGCATCCCGATAGCCTGTAGTCATGGTGCTGGCATCATTAGCCCTGCGGATATAGATGGCACCGCCTTGCGAACTTTTTGTGCCCGTATATTTGCCATAGGTCACATCGTTGTTGGCTAAGAGTGAGTTGACGATATGCAGGTTTCCATTCTCCGATTTTGTGAGATAGAGATAGATGGCTCCACCCTTACCTGGTTCGGTGACTTCATCCTGACTAGCCTTTTCTGATACGTTACTGTTGCCGCTGATTGTACTGCCGATGATGTCCAGACTTGCATTGTTGACATAGACAGCTCCGCCATGCAGACCGGAATTCTTGATCAGTCGGCAACGGTTCAATGTATAGTTCACGCGGTTGGTGTAGATACCGCCTCCACGACCAATCTCGGCAACTTCGGTAGTTCCTTCTTCTTCTGTCTTCAGTTTTGTCGTGGTCTCGCCATTCATAATGGTAATACCATCTAATACAACTTCGTTGTTCTGAGAAGACGAAGTTTCTGTAGATTCCGCATTACTGTAAACCACATGATAAACATTACGCTCCTTTTCCGATGCCTTGATGTCACCGGAAAGAATCGTAGGATTCTGGAACTCCCATGGCTCTATCAGACCGTTCTTGTTGTTGTCGGTCATGTAGTTGGAGTTGCGGTTTGCCAAAATCTCTTTGATGTCTCCATCTGGAACCAAAGTCTTGCCTCCAAAGCTTGTTAGCTCTTCTCCAGTTTTATTTTCTGTATGTGGAACAACAGGAGTTGAAGAATACAGGTCGCTTGCCGAGAAACTGCCGAAGATATCTACGTTCACAGGGATGGTGAAACTCTGCAAACGACGGTCTATCGTGTTCTGTTCTGGCGAAAGATCTTTGTTCTGTCGCATCTTGCTCGGCTTGTAGGTTCCGCCTGTCATCAGAATCTCGAAGTGGGTAGATTCATCAGCCACTCTCTCTGTTCTTGCCTCATTGATATAGTCGAGTGCTGCTTCGAGACTGTTGAAAGGAGTCAGGAAGGAGCGGCCATAATACTTTGCCTTCTCTTCTTCTGTTACAATCTCACCACCTGTTTGAGAAACGAACAGGCGCTTCAGAAGCTTGGATTTGTTAAACGTCGGCAGGTCAGATGTGTATGCTCCGGCTGTCTGTTGCTTGGTCATGTTTCTTTCCTTACCGGTAATGTCGTAGCTGCTGATACCATAATTCTTCCATGCATTGACGTATTCTTTCTCAACTCCGTTGCCAATCAATGGTGAATAGGCACGAGGTTTGAAGATCTTGTTGTCGTTGAAGTAACTGTCCAGGTCGCTGGTCATCTCCGTGTTCATTCTGTTGGCTGGCAATGCCATCTTCTCTACGAAACAATAGTTGTATGGGTAGAATTCTTCTGTATATGCACCCTGACCCTGTGTTTGCAGATAGTCGAATGCCTTATAGTTCACATCACCGCTGATGTTGTTGTCGGTTTGTGCCGTATTTCCCCAAATCACGGAGTTACCGCCAATCAAGGAGTTCTCCTCTTGGTAGATTCCGCCACCGATGGTTGCCTCGTTTTTGGCGATGGTGCATGAGATGACGTAGGCATGGTAGTTCTTGGTGTCTTCATTCTTGTCGTTGGAACGAAGTGCATAAATGGCACCTCCTTTCTGTGCCTTGTTTCTTACGATGACACTACCGCTTACGATGCTACCCTTCAGCAGCATGAGAGCACCGCCCTGGGTTGCCTGACAGTCGGAAATCTCACAGTTGCGTACATGTGCCATTCTTGGTACAATGGCTGCACCACCCATACTCTTGAAGCCTGACTTGTCGCTAGCATTACCGTCAATCAGGCGACAGCCATCTATGATGGTATTGTCTGTCAGGGCAGAAGTGTTGTAGCCGTCATAGTCGCCCGTAGGCCATTTTCCGAAGCACACGGTGTGGTAGCCGTTCACCTCCTGGTTAACGGCAGAACCTTCTTTTACTTCGGTCTTCGCACTTAATACCGTCTGGTAAGTGCTGATACAGTCGCGCTTGTCATTGTCCCAATTGGCGGTACCTTTTTTCAACTTTCCTCCTTCCTGGTCACCCTCATAGTAACCGCCCATCAGACATACTCCGTTAGGAATCAGGAAGGTGTAGCTCTGCGGATCGCTAGGGTCTGCCAGCGTGTTGGCATGATAAACAAATCGATTTCCTGTTTCATCACCCTGATAGCCTGCTACTTTTACATACACCTGATGCTTTTGGCTATTATCTGTGTTGCCCTGGTTCGCTGTTTCAAATTTTTTGCCCGCAGCAGTCAGCACGTCCTGCAGTTTGTCAGCACAGGCAGCGTTTTCCGGACTGTCTCCACTTCGGTTTCCCCATCCGTTCTGGGTTACATAATAAATGTAATCCACAATACCTGCGCTGTTTGTCTTTTCCTGTGGTGCAATGTTGGCAGTATTGTCAGCCTCGTAGGCACCGATATCAATGGCGCAGTCCTTGATTCGGTTGGTATAGTCCATGTCGGTTTCAGGCAGGATGATTCCATTTCCTACATTTGTGGTTCCACCATTCAGACACTTGTTGCCCGTCAAACGACCCGCCTCGTACAGACGGAAGTTGTTCTTCAGTCGGGCATTGCGGAAGCGGAAATTGTTGCCACTTTCGTAGGTCTGGTCCTCAAATGGGAAAGCCTGAGCCTTATCTCCTGTGAAGTTACCATCGCTTTCCTGGAATTTGCTGCTCAGGTCATTACTGTTCATGTAGCAGTTGTGGGATGGATTCATCTTGCCCGATGCAGCAGAGTTTACCTGATCTGTGATGCTTTTGCCGTTGTTGTAATTATCATAGATGATACAGTTGTAGAGCGAGAGTTGTGATTCAACTCCGGTTTTGTTGTCCTGCCAGTGATAGATGCCGGTTCCGTTTGTCGCCATATTGTAGGCGATGGTATTGTTGTAGAACTTTGCACTCTCCAGGAAGATACCTCCGCCACGGCAGGTTCCGTTATAACAGCGGTTGTTTGCCACGACAAGGTTGTAGCCGGTGCCTTGAATCATATAGGCTCCGCCTCCATAACTTTCATCGCTGCTGGCAAAACTCAGGTTTCTCAGCAGATAACTGTTCGAAATCTTACTGTTCTCTCCGTCCATATACAAACCGCCACCACGCACACGACTGCCATGGTTGAAGTTGTTGACGATGATGAGATTTTCCAGTTCTACTCCTCGAAATACGCGCACACCGGCTCCTCCGTCACGGTTGGCACCAGGATAGTTGATGATGTAGCCGTGACGTACGGAGAAGCCATCCCATTTGGCATACTTATAATCCTTGTAGTATATGTCGTCTTTTAAATTTTCTTTATAGCGTACAGCATTACCGTCGGTACGTAAGGTGTTTCCATCACCCGATGGTGACCAGGTAGGAAGACAGACGTCTGGCTGATACAGTACATAGTGGCGCTCTGTATTTCCACTGTTCATCAACGTTTTTGTAAAGCCATATTTAGAACCATCTTCAGGTTTGTCCTCCTGATACCACATTTCCTTTTCTCCGTTTGTGAAATAAACAGGCGATTCCTTTCTGATTTGGAGGATGGTTTCATACTTGGTCTTGTCCAAAGTCTCGTATTCCTTACGTGCCGGTACGTATTGTGACAGCAGCGGATGGCGGTCGTCTTCTCCAGGATAGCCTTCGTATGGAAAACCGCCTATTACCTCCACCTTGTCTCTAATAACAAAGCCTTTGTAGTCTGTATAGATGCCTGCACCTACCCAAACTACTACCCGGTCTTTCTTGTCTGTGATATTCTTATTCAACTCTGCTGCTCTTTCCACAGCATATTGCAGACCGCTGATGTAACGCTCCTCTCTGTTGTTGGCAATCTTGTTATAGGTGCCCCAGCCAGAGAGATACTGCTTGTTCTGGTTACCTGAACTTTCCCAGAATTTACCGTAAGAATCTGTTTCAGAACGATACATGCCTTTAGCTTGACTATAATCCGTATTGTCAATAGTGGTGCTAAGCAGCGTATTGTCTCTCTGCTTTACATAGAAATCATTACCTTTTCTATTCTTTGTGTTGTCACACATGGCGTTACCGATGATAGCCTTGTCCCAGCTGCTTCCGTCATATTCGGTATTTGATTCATTCAGAAGATTGAAGTCCGGGTCGCCGTCCTGGTCATCATTGTTGGCATCGCTCTTGCTATCATAATTCTGGTTGTACGAACGCACGTAGATAATCTTTCCTACTTTTGGCAGGAGAGCTTCGTATGCACCCAGGTCAGGAGCACCACCAAGGTTGCGGTCTTCGCCGGTGATGTCCTTGGCTGTTGTGTTGCTGGCTTGAGCGCTGTTGATGATTCTACCTGCTTCTGCTGAACTGGTCAATGGTCGGAAGGATGAATAGCCTCCGTAATATACGTTGCCGCTCATCCGGGCACCCACTTCATTGGTCGGGTTGCTGAAGTTCTTGGCTCCTTCTTTTCCAAGCGTGTTGAAATTCTCTTCCAGGCTGTTGTTGCATTCCGAACCTTCCCATGCACCGTTGATGTACAGTTTATTTCCTACAGCATACGAGGTTGCCTTTACAAGGTCGTAATCTGGCGCCACTCCCTCGTTGTTAATGATGCTCACGTGGTTGAGTGTGAGAGAGTTGTTGCTGCCTGGACTCTTGTTCAGATAGATGATGGAAGGTAGTTCTGATGGACTTGCATTGAGCGGATCCTTGCTAGTGTTGTTGTTGATGACGCAGTTTTCCAGCTCCAATTTTACATTCACGGCATCCGGCATGGTTGCGATGGCGGCACCATCTGCCGCTGTGTTGTTCTCAAAGATGCAATTCTTCAACTTCACGGTGGTTGCCTGGCTGCTCTGGTCCATGCTACCTATCAGTACACCGCCACCATAAGGCATGTAGGCAGTACCGGCAGCGTATGCATGGGTAAAGGCATAGCCGTCGATGGTGATGTTGGCACCCGCTTCGATGCGGACCAGATGGTAGAGTCCCTCGTTGAGTTCTGAACCGTTCAGGTTTCCGTTCAGCTCGGTGCGGTATTTGATAGGGTCGCGGTCTTCATCCTTCGGATTCGGATTCTCTGAATATTCTGGATAACCGCCATATACGGTTATGGGAAGTACGCAAGGTTGAATGTTAAAGGTGCATGACCTGGCGTCTGTTTCCTCGAAAGTGTAGGCAATCTTCGGTTCGAAGATACCCTCGCGACCGCAGATTTCAAACTCCCAACCGCTGTTCTTCTTAATAGGGAAATCCTCTGGTGTAGTATTGCCCTTGGTTACTACCTTAACCTGTTCTCCATCCTTGATGTCGGCAAGATAACCCAATACTTCATCTACGGATGATGAGGTATAGCTCTTTTCCCACGACTCTCCCGTGCCGTCCACCAGTTCCCGTGAACGGTCAAAGTAGATGCGCAGGCGTTTTTGGGTATCATTCTTTTCGAATACAAGGTCTTGGCTGTCAGTCATATAGGCTCCTGCTGACGGAACCGAACTGATAGCCTTTCCGCTCAGGTCGATTTTTGGCTGATACAGGTAGGAAGATGGCAGGAGGGCATAGCTGATGCCCACGTTGCGCAGTCGGGTTCCTTTCACAGTTTCCCAGTAATAGTTCACCGTCTTCATATCTGTAAGCACGCCACGTTTCTCGTCGAAGGCTTCCACCGTGTTGTAAGGCGGTTCTGTACCCATCACGAATCCCTTGCCTGAGTAATACGTGTTGATGGAGATGGTTCCGCTCTGATAGGTGTTGGTCCATTTGGCTGCATTTACATCAGAGATGGCGTTGTTATAGAACTGTACGGTCTTTTCTGATGGCTTGGCTGCATAAATCTGTGCCATGGATGCTGAGTTGCTGGTGCCAGACTTGTGCCGGAGCAGCGAGTTGTTCCAGATGACATTGTTGGCAAGCAGACCCTTTTCCTTGATATACACACCACTCGTGTTGGATGACATCTCGTCAGCATCATCCTTAGTGTTGGTGGTATAGTTGTTGGCGATGGTGTTATTAATCACCAGTCCATGCCCATCCAGATACACAGCACCATTTCGGGTACTGGTATTGTTGCTGATTACAGAGGTGGCAAGAATCTGGTAATAGGCTTTCGCCGCATCAGTAGCGTCACCCTTCAGATAAACGCCAGCTCCCTGATAGGCAGAACAGTTGGTTACCATGCTTCGGGTGATGAAGCCGGCTTCGTCAATATAGATGCCTCCGCCCTGGTAAGCCGAGCAGTCGTATACCAGGTTACCTTCCGTCTGTCCGTTCTTGCAGTAGATGCCGCCACCACGAGGCTTGATGCTTCCGATTTCTTTCATGCCCGAGTTACAGAATCTCACGGTGCAGTAGCGCATTCGTGCATTCGGGTCGTTGATATAAACGCCAGCACCACAGCCTGGGTCGTATTTGTCTTCGTTCGTATCGTTATATTTACCTCCCTCAATGGTGAAGCCTTCCAGATATACTTCATCCGTAAAGGCTTCTTTTTCTGGCAGAGGAGCAAACCATACCACGTGGTAGGACCTGCTGTTCTGTATGTTCCAGGCTTCGTCCGTGTCGTTCCATTTTGCGTCTTCGCTTCCCTTAAATTCCGCACCTCTGATGATGGATTCCTGTTGCCATCCCCAAGGCTTTAAATTCTTGGCTTTCTTTATGCGTTCTGAACGACTTTTTTCATTTCCTTCAAAGGCACCATAAACGCTGATGCCATTCTTCATCAGCAGGGATACCGGGGCATAGGCATCATTGGCAATGATACTCTCTTTTACCACATAGGTTCCGGCTGCTACCCAAACTTCACCTTTTTCGCCTGGTGCATTTTCTGCCAAATCGTTGATGGCTCCCTGAATATCGTTCGTGGCATTTTCCCATGATGAGCCGTCGCCTGTTCCTACTTTCTTGGGCTTCACGTATCTGATGCGTCCTGCCTTCATTCGGGCATACTCGTAGGCGCCGATGTCGATGGTGTTGTCCTGATCCTGGTAGCGTGTTCTACCCATGATGTCGGTAGTGGTATTTTCCAGTTTTTCTGCAAAGTTTTTGTAGTATTCCAGTTTACCCTTGTTCAAAAGGGCAGAGGTTTCCTCGAAAGTGAAGGCGGTGCTGTATAATTGCTTCAGATTACTGCTGAACGAGAAGTCGTAACCCTGGGTTACGGCACTCTGCTTGAACCAAGGGGCTGGCTCTGTGCCGTGGTTCTCGTTGCTGATCCATACGTTTCCATTAGCATCGGTATTGGCTTGGGTATCGGTAACTTCTACTTCCGGAAAAGCACAGGAATAGAAGGCAGGACGGGTGTCTTGCTTGCTGAGTGCCGTGGAATGCCAGAGCACGGTGTTGTAAACCGCTCCGCCGCCATTGCTACCTGATGCTCCGGCTGTGGTCAGGTCTACTGCTGATACGGTGTTGGCTATTACAGAGCAGTTGACGATTTTCGATGTGCTCGAAAGTCGGATACCGCCGTTTGTATTGTTGTTGATGTTGCAGTTGTAGACGGTGGCTGTTCCGTCTATCCACATGCCGCCACCTTCGTTCTCGCTGGTGCCTCGCTTGCCTGCTACATTATCAAAAAAGCTGCAGTAGCTGATGGCAGACTGCGGGTTGGTGCAGGAATTATCTACATAGATGGCACCGCCGCGCATGCCGTAGTTGTTCGCAAAGTTACATTGCGAAATACGGAAGTGACGGCTGCTGGCATTGTTGTCGTTGCTGTTGTTCACCACGTAGATGCCGCCGCCTCTGCCGTCTGAAGTAGAGTTGTCGCCCTTGGCATTACCTGCTGCGATGAGGAAACCGGAAACGATGGTTGGCTTGCTGCCGTCGTTTGGGTTGTCCTGTGTTACGCCCATCTGGAGGGTCAGCACATGGGTGGCATTGTCGGTGCGGGTGGAGTTCTCAGGGTAGATAATCAGCTGCTGGCTCGCCTTGTCGTTGGTGTTGATATCGCCCACCAGAGCCGTCTGATACTTCATCTGATATTTATGTCTGCCCGTAGGGAGAAAGTTCTTGTTGGTTTCTGTTCCTGCAAAACCTCCATACATGGCAACGCCCGAACGGAGAACGAAGCCTCCCTTCGGCGCCTTGTAGATGTTACCGGTAATGTCCTCGTAGCCTTTCACCCAAATTTCGTCGCCTGCCTTGGCTCGGTGCAGCGCCTCTGTCAGGGTGATAGCGTTCTCCCATGATGAGCCGTCACTGCCGTCTGTTGCCTCAGCCGTTACATGATAGGTCTTGCTGTCCTGTGCGAACAGGGGGTTGACACAGCTCAGAAAGATGAGGAGTGCTATGATTTTCCTGTATGTCGTATGTTGTATTCTCATGCTGAAAAGAGTTTTATATGTCGAATTTGTTGATCGTGATATTTGGCGCCTCACCGAGTTTGCTGCCCGATATTCTTGCATTAATCTTGTACCAGCGGGCTGGGATAAAGCCATCTTTCAGATTGCTCATGTCAAATGTCACGTTGTATATCTTGTTCCCTGTTGTTCCTTCTTTCTCTGTGTCAAGCTGGAAGGTGATGCGAGGAGGATTGGTTCCGTCTGGGAAGGTATAATGATATACCCGTCCGTTGCGCTTGCTGATTTCCGAGGTGTTCAAGAAGGTGGTATGTCCACTTACCGAAGCCATAGGAGATACAATTTTATGGTAAAGGGTAGGGAAGAGTCTGCCATATCCTGAACCGGTTGTTTCTTGACCTGCCGGTTCTCCGTGATAAGTAAAACCTTGTACTTTCACATTTGTGAATTTTTGCTTACCATCTTCGCCTTTCTCGTAGGCTCCCTTGGCATCCCATTGGATGTCAATCTTGGCAGCCAATCTGCCCAGTACCATGCGCCAGTATTGTTTGGTGTTGATATTGGCATTGATGTTCTGTTCTACTTTTATCTCTCTGTCATTGGTGAGTAGATCTGTTTTTGAGTCCAGCTTGAGTGCATATCCTGTGGCTACGCTGATAAACTTGGCTATGTCTACGGCTCCGTCTTTATGAGCATAGTCGTTGCTAATCTGTAAGTTGTAGATATGCTCGTTGCCGTTTGTGCCGTCTTCTGTTATCTTGTTCAGTTTCCCCTCCAGATCCAGTCCTTGTCCGCTACTATAGGTAACTCCATAAACGCAACAGGTGCCTAGCGGCAGATACATCGTATAGGTGCGAAAGCCGTTGGCATCAGGTCCTGATAGGGTTGAGGTGGAATGGGTGACGAGTTTTCCCCGGTCGAATTCTTCCTTGGTATAGGTATCGTAATATACCATTTTCTGGGGTGCGGCATCGTGTATTTCGTCGCCTTGGGTCTTTTCCTTATAGGCAACGATGATGGTGAGCCGGTCCCAGTCCACCTTGTCGTTGGTGTCTGCTCCAGGATCTCCAACGCGTGTGTTTGTCTTATCATCTGGCACAGAGAGGGTGAGCGAGATAGGTGCCAACGTGTCCATCGGTCTTACCTCATTCTTTTCGCTATCGCTGCATCCTGCCAGCATGATAAGCGATAGTATCGCAAATATGTATTTCGTAATATGATTCATGTATCAATTCTTTTTCACTTAAATATCCACATCGTGGCTTCCTCCTGGTTTCCAGTCGAGTTTCACGCTTACTCCTACGGATGCATTGGTAACAACCAGCGAACCGTCGGCTTTGAGTTTTGCCTTAATCAGCTTCAGTCTTCCGGCTTTCAGCGGTTCGTTCAGCGTGAGAATGGTTTCGGTATATTTTCCGTTTACCTTGGCTATGATGTGGTAGCGCCATTCTGCTTTGCCGGATGGGAAACTTACGGCATAGAGCGCATCGTGAGTCTGGGCTGAGGCTGTTGAGGCTTCGTTGATTCGCTTGGCTCTCACGATGGTGTTTCGGGATGTTGAGTAAATACTGTCGTTTACGAGAAAGTGGGTTGCCATTCCTTCTACGAATCCCCAGAGCTCGGCAGGTTTTACTTCTTGCTGTTTGATGACTACCGCTGCAGCGCAGTTCGCCATATAGAGGGTGGTCTGCAGATCGTGGTCGAAATCATCCTCGTTGATGGTGAGTCGGGAAGTGAACAGACCTATGTTGTGACTGTCGATGGTATCCTTCTGTTCCTGTTCCAGGGAGAGAGCCTTGCAGTCATTTGCTCCTGTAATCTTCACGTTTCTGGCGTTTCCGGTATTGGCGAGCGACAGGTTCTGGTAGTTGTTGCGAGGCAGATAGATGGTGTAGGATACCGAGTTGGCATTCATGACGTTAGCTTCGTGTCGGTAGAGGTCCTTTCCGATAAAGAAAGACAAATCATTGTCAAGGGCATGGTCGGTGAAGACTGTGCCGAGTTCCTGTTTCAGTCTGTTGGCGATGTTTTGCTCCTCGGAGGTGTTGAGGTCTATGTCTATGAGGGTATGAATCTGTGTATGGAGTACCAGATTATACTTGATCTTATAGTCTTTGCCACACTTGCTCATGTCTTCATCGATGCATGAAGACAAACCGAAAGCGATGCTCAAAGTCATCAGAGCTATCAGAAATATTCTATATGATTCTTTCTTTCTCATTTTCCGTCCTTTATTAGGATTATAAACAGCGAAATCTACCCTACTGAGCTTTCGTAACTTGCGAAAGCTCAGTAAGGTAGAATGATTAAATTTCTACATCAAATGTGATGCCAGACTTCCAAGATAGATCTACTGCGAGACCTACGTTGATGCCTGATGTTCTGAGGTCAGGAATACAGTTGTATGCATCCTTTAAATCTTTGATCTTAAAGTTGGCAGTTGTAACATAGTCCTGAACGAATACATGGTCAGACTCTGTTTTGCCTGTAGGGTCTAGCTTACCTACAAGATAGAACTTTGCACCCTTCAGAATGATACCATCTTTTCCGTAGAAGGCTTGTCCTGAATTGTTCTCTAACTCGATGGTTACGTATACAGAATTCTCAGCCCCTGTTTTCTTGTTGTCAAAGACAAGCGTATAGTTTCCTACTGTCGGAGCTTCAGATGCATACTTGGCATACATAGAGCCGTTCATGGCATTATCATAGATGGTATTTTCAAACGTCTCAGAAGATGTTGGCTCATACTTCCAATCTACTGAAGCTGGCTGACCGCCAATCAGAATACCCGTTACAGGGAAACTGTTGTCATTAACAGTAATTGATTGATTAGCCTTGAAGCCTCCTGCTTCCTTAGCGTTATCTTCAAGAGTTGCTTCTTTACATCTTACAGTTGATTTCAATACAGCCACGCTATACTGAACAGGATTTTTCAAACCTACAGTTCTTGTTGAATTTTCAACAGCTTTTTCTGCAAAGTTTTTGCCTGTCCAGTTTGCACCAGTTGGGTTTGTCCAATCATTGTATGCTGGAAATTCGCTCAGATTAGACATGTCTTTATCAGAAACCATGGTTGTTGTATTTACAAAATACGACAGCTCGGCAGGATAGCAAATCTTTTGGTAATTGATAGAGTTACCAGTACCGATGATTACCTTATTAGGAGCATAGTAAGCAAATTTACTCTCTCCTGCAATCCAACTTAAGGAAGCAGCACCATCAGGCAGGTTGAACTTTCCAGGGAAGTCAATGCTACTTATATCTGCTAAAGCTGCTTTGCATTTATCGTAAATCTCTTTAGTTAATTTTCTTTCTGCAGGGATGGTTGGTTCTCCAGTCTCACCCACCAATGCTGCCTGGAGGTTTTTGATGAATTCAACGACAGATGTTCTTGAACCTGCTTTCAGAGATATGAACTCTTTGTAACGCGCAGCTAAAAATTTCTTCTCGTTTTCTGTTAACCAGGAAGGGAGGGTTGTTTCGTTACCAATTGCTGCCCAGGTATAATCTGTTCCATCTGTAACCTTAGCTTTGGCAATAGCATTCAATGCATCGATGATTTTACCAGCATCAGCATCTGTTGTGAAATCAGCTGTGCTATTGATAGGAGTTAACTCATGAGATATGTTTGCAAGAGTTTTCTCTGTTTTCTTATCACCTTTATCAGTAATCTTACCTGCCTGGAAGTCTGTAGCATCACTCTTCTTAGTTGCTCTACCATAGAAAAGCATGTGGTTAGTTCCTACAGGAATCTCAATGTCACGGTAGAGTTTACTGTATTCATTATGAGCGTATGCATTGCCATCGGTACCGATATCGATGATACTTGTAGCTTCTGTGTTTCCAGCTGTTGAAGGATCACCGTTGAAAGTCAGCAAAACGATGTCTGAAATGCCACGGAAAGGCTTGCCACTTTGCTGAGTCATCTCATCAGTCATACGTGTCACCTTCTTCGCCTGGTTTGTCGAAGAGTTACCGCCATAAGGAATGTTAATGGCGAACTGGGTCTTTACAACCTGTCCTCCCACACCTGAGCCACCTGTTGGCTCAATTGAATCTGAAGAGCAGGAAACCATTCCTGCTGCACTTGCAAGAAGCATCGCACTTGCAAAGCTAAAAAATCTGAACTTCTTCATAGTCAAGTTATATTTTATTTGTTTTTATTTGTTTTCTCTGTCTGCCCGATGTTGTAAACCAGCGATACTGCCACCTTGGTTGGCATTACGAAGGTTTTCGTCTTCTTCTCAATGGCGGTAGCGCATCTGCCATAACAGTTGTATTTGGTATAGCGTGTGACTCCCAATCCCAAACCAACAGCCGCCTCCAGATTCCAACGGTTTTCCTTGTCGAGTGCCCAGTCGTAACCATATACTACGCCTAGGGCTCCCAAGTCGCCTTGGAACCTATGCTTTTTGAGATCTGGAAAAAGACCCAGTGGGAGGTGTACACCACCCGCATTGTAATGTGAGTAGAGTAAATTGGCTCCAAAGAAGTGCCCCTGGAACGGGCTGTCGAGCCAATATCGCATCTCTGTTTGTACGGCAATGTGCTTCAGTTTCTTGTTCTTGCGAAAAGTAAATGGGTTCCAACCTGTGGATAGGTCCAGCGACCAGTGGTCTGATAACCTCTTTTCCACTCCAATATTAGGTGTTGTGGTAGCCCAGTATGCTAAGTTCGTTTTCAAGCGCCAGTCTTGTGCTGATGCTGGTGTAATGAATAGTGCTGAAACAAGAAGGAGCAACATGCGCTGTCCTTTGTCTGTCTTCATTCGCTTCTGTATTATTTTGTTGATAGAAAAAGTGTTTATTATACTGTTTCCTATTTTCTGTTTTTGTTATTAATCTAATTATACGTCTTTATGCTTTATGCCACAAATTTAGCGAAAATGGCGCAAAAAGACTTTCAAAAAAAGAAAAAACAGCTTTGATTTAAACTCCTTTAACTATAAATTTATAAATCCATCAATTTTTACCCCCCCCATTTTGCTAATTTTTACATTTACCATTCGCTTTATTTTGAATGCAAAGATACGTCTTTTCCGTTTTCTACCTATGCGATTTGTGCGATTTGCGTGGATTCGGGAAATAAAGTGCGGAAAAATCATGGAATCATTCAGAAGAATATCTCCGAAGGATACGAAATTATCTCCGAAGGATACGAAATTATCTCCGAAAGATAGCGGAATATCTCCGAAGGATAAACCCAGAAAACAAATGTAGGTAATCCGATGACGAAGATATGGAAACTGGGTTGTGGTGACGAGGTGAAGGGTGAAGGGTATATTTTAAATCTTATATTATATTCTTTTTTTAGGGTTTTTCCGATTTTTGACCCTAGGGTACTTTTTTGATTTTACCCTTTTTCCCTTTACCCACGCGTACATATATAAAATAGAGTTTTCAAACCTTCACCCTTCACCTTTTTATTTAACATTTTGAGTGTCAAATAGTTACGGGTGAAGGGTGGTGAAGGGTGTTTTTTTGCTTTTTATAAACATATTTTAAGAATTCGGATCGTTTTTATATATTTTAGCGTTTGTTTTCAATTCAGAAAGGGGTATCTTTTTTTTAGAGGTTCCTCTTTTTTTATGATTTCTTTCTACAGAAATCTCAGAGAAACCAAGTCTAATCGGTATCCTTGATGTATAATCCGTTAAAATATTATCAGCGAAATAAAGTTAATGGTTATGGATAAGCGTAATTTTCTAAATATAAATTAATGTGAAATCATTAACGATTTTCTTCAAGTTTCGTCCCACACGACCTTTCTGAGCGTGTGATTCAAACTTACGAAAGCCAGTTATTAACAATCATTAGCAATTTTCTTCAAGTTTTGCCCCACACGCCCTTTACCTTTCCCTTCGGCCGGTGACCGTTGGTTCAGGGCGTGTGGGGCGAAACTTCAGTAACCATTATTTATTGTGCGCTTTCGTATACGCCTAGGTGTGTGCACTGGCGGGCGCATATATATATAATAATGTAAACAGCTAAAATCTATTGTGCCAAATCTTTATAAGTGTTAAAATTCGGCTAAAATCTCAACTTTTTTGCGAAAAGATTTGGTGGAATGGAAAATAGTTAGTACTTTTGCACTCGCTTTTGAGAAATACAC
>CAVBFV010000020.1:0-22395 GCA_963594575.1 Lachnospiraceae bacterium
ACAATGGCAGTTGGAGGTACACAATACGCATCCTGTCGGACACTCGCTGGCGTGTTTGCAATTCTGCTGCGAAGATACACTTTTTTATTGAAACTGCCAAGAAATTATGGGATTTTCTTTTTAAAATAACTGTACGGTTGAAAAGTTTCTATGGTTGCACGCAAGCACATGAAGAAGAATACTCAAGTGGCTCAGTCAGCTAGCTCAAGTGGTTCAATCAAGCAACTCAAGTGGTTCAGTAAGACAACTCAAGTAGTTCAGTCAGCGAGTTCAGACGTCTCAGTTAGCTGATACAGACGTCTCGATAAGCTTACAGATACGTCTCCGTTAGCTTACGCAGTAATATCTGTACCCCGATGCAGTAATATCCGTAACCCGATGCAGCCATATCCGTACCCCGATGCAGTAATATCCGTAACCCGATGCAGTAATATCTGTAACCCGATGCAGCCATATAAGTAACCCGATACAGCCATATCAGTTACCCAGCGCAGCCGTCATACGAACAAATTTTATGTAATTATCTATCATCCATCACGATTTGTATCTCTTATACAAATTAACATGCTAATATACAGGTAGTTGAATCGCGTGATAGATACTTCAAAAACGGAAAAATCCATCACGCTATCCATCACGATTTGGGGTTATCCCTCACGATTTTCTCACTACACTCAACCAAATACAGCATATTGTTGAAAAGCTTGCGATGAAATGGCATCAGGAAAGTCAACGTGAATTAGAGTCAACTAAAATCGTTAAATCACAGGATAAAATAGAAAGGCATCTACAAGATATTCTATAGCCAAATCGAAGGAAAATAGCTCGATTTGGCTATTGTATAACCTATTCTTTAGCCAAATCGAGTTAAAATTCATCGATTTGGCTAAAGAATCCTTGCTTTTCTCGGATAATTATCTTATATTTGCACCATTATTAATGTTAGATTAAAAAGGTATGGAGCAAATTATCGGACGAAAGAAAGAAATCGAGCTGTTGACAGAATATTATCATTCTGGCAAAGCTGAGTTTGTGGCTGTATATGGCAGGCGTCGTATCGGCAAGACTTATCTTGTGAGAAATCTCTTCCGTGATAAGTTTGCCTTTGATATGTCTGGGTCTATAGAGGCACCAGCTGAGGCGCAACTCTCTAATTTCGGGTTTGCGCTGAGAGAATATGGAGATGCCAAACAGCCTATTCCTACGAATTGGACAGAGGCTTTTGAGGCATTGAAACAGTTGTTAAAGGCAAAAATGAAAGGAGAACGACTCGTTGTTTTTATCGATGAACTACCATGCTTGGATACGCCGAAATCTGGTTTCCAACAGGCTTTTGAACACTTTTGGAACGGATGGGCTGCTTACCAAAGTGAAATCATGCTTATCGTTTGTGGGAGTGCCACGTCATGGATGATTGCCAATCTGATAGATAGTCATGGTGGGCTTCATAATAGGATAACGCACGAGATGTATCTTGCTCCTTTTACTCTTCGTGAGACGGAACTGATGCTGCAAGCTTATGGATTCTCATGGACTCGCATTTCTATCCTTCAGATATATAGCATCCTGGGTGGGGTGCCTTATTATCTCAGTTTGTTGGATAAAAAGCAAGGTGTGGAAGGGAATGTCGACAGATTGTTTTTTTCATCCCACGCTGAGCTGAAGCGAGAATATGGAAGACTTTATTCGTCCTTGTTTAGAAATTCTGAGGTCTATATGCGTGTCATAGAGGTACTTGCATCATGTAGACAAGGTATGACCCGAAAGGAAATCACGGAGAAATTGAAGCTGAAATCGGGTGGAACCTTGACAAAGGTTCTTAGTGAATTGATAAATTGCGATTTCGTAAGAGGGTATAATACCAGGGATAAGAAGATAAAGCAGAAAGATCAAATCTTTCAGCTCACCGACCTCTATACATTATTTTATATGACGTTTTGTCATCCTGGTACGACGGACACGGGATATTGGACTCACTTGATGGGCAAACCTCGTCAAAATACTTGGTATGGATTGGCTTTTGAGCGAGTTTGCATGTTGCATATTCCTCAAATCAAGCATTTCTTAGGTATAGACCAAATCCATACCGAGTATTATTCTTGGCGAAGTAAGGTTTCAAAGCCAGCTGCGCAAATCGACTTACTGATAGAACGTGCCGATAATCTCGTGAATCTATGTGAAATCAAGTATTCGCAGATGCCTTACACGATTACTAAGGAGGAGGATATGCGCATTCGTAATCGTATGGCTGATTTCGTGGCAGAAACAGGGATAAAAAGTGGCATTATCCCAACGATGATTACTACTTTTGGCGTGCGCCTTACACAGTATGCGGCCTTGGCTCAAGTACAAATCACAATGGATGACCTGTTCACTTGATTTTGGGTTAATAACCACGTTTTATCTGAAGGGCTTGTAATGACCTTTATCGGCGAAG
The DNA here is from genome assembly GCA_963594575.1 of Lachnospiraceae bacterium. Taxonomy (GTDB): domain Bacteria; phylum Bacteroidota; class Bacteroidia; order Bacteroidales; family Bacteroidaceae; genus Prevotella. Next base: position 2,438 of record CAVBFV010000020.1, read on the forward strand.
GCAAGCATTTCCTGATCGCCACGGCTATCACCGAATGCTTCTATCTCGTATTGGGAGCGGACGAAGGGAGCAGCGGATGCAGGAGAGGAGGTGGATGCTGGAGAGGTGGCAGATGGGGATGCTGAAAGTGCCTCGCAGATGCGATGCACCTTCTCTGCTCCATAGCAGTTGTTGCTCTTGAACTTGCCGGTAAGTCTGCCGTCAATCACTTCTATCTGGGTGCCTAAGACCCTGACTCCATCCAGGCCGCGAACTTTAAAGAACGGGCGAACCCAATTATCGATGCTGGCACTCACGATAAAAACCTGAGCACCGGCAACCAGGGCTTCGTGTACCAGCGTAACACCCTTGGGGCGCAACAGATGCTGGTATTCTTCGGCAAAATCGCGGCAGAGTGCATCAAACTTCTCTATACGCATGCCGGCAAAAAGATGGGTGAAGATGAGTTGCTTCGCCTTCCAGTTGGGAAAAAGATGCAACTTCATCAGTACCAAAAGCGGACTGTACATCAGGAATACCATCAGAAAACGAGCGGTACCCTTGGCATATCTGATGAATTCCAGCAGCGTATCGCTTGTTGTCAGCGTTCCGTCGAAATCGAAACAATATAATTTTTTCTTCATTTTCTTATACGATATAAATAAGGATCAGGAAGGAGAGCAACCAGGCAAGCACGATAAACTGGGTAATGCGGTCGCGCAGGATAATCTTCGTAGGGTCACCACTCTTCTGGTCTACCACAGCTATCTGGATGTATCTCAGCAAACCAACCAGCACAAAGACACTCGTAAGATAGAGATAATCAGTATGGAAATTATCAATTACCTCCGGACTCACCGTATACATGATGTAACATACCAGGGTTACGGAAGCCGTAATCGTGATAGCCTGGTTGATGAAGGTGAGGTTGTAGCGGATGGTATTCTTGCGGGGAGCCTCGCCCGTCTTCTCCATGCGCAGCACATCATCGCGGCGCTTGGCAAAACTCATGAAGAGGGTGATGAGGAAGGTCATCAGCACAATCCACTTACTGAGTACGATGCCCGTTGCTACACCACCTGCCAGCAGACGAAGTACGAAACCGAAGGCTACGATACACACATCGATGATGGCATATTGCTTGAATTTGGCGCAGTAGCCGAGATTCAGAAGCCAATAGAAGATGATGATTCCCATCGTCTCCCATGATTCGAGCAGGCTGCAAACACCCATAGAAAGGGCAAACATCAGGAACATCAGTCCGTATGCCTGCTTGATGCCGACCGCTCCCGATGCTATCGGACGATGGCATTTGACAGGGTGGCGGCGGTCGGCCTCCACATCATAGATATCGTTGAAACAATAGATGCTTGACGCAGCAAAACTGTAGGCGAAGAAAGTAATCAGACCCGCCAGCAGGGCATCTGTATGCAACAGGGCGCCGCCAAAAAACAGCGGTAAGAAGATAAAGCCATTCTTGATCCATTGCTTCGGGCGAACCAGTCGCAGCAGCGCTGCAAAACCTTTACTGTCTTCTAATTTATTCTCGTTCATAAAACTCCTATTTTCTTAATAAATCCTTTTTTACTTGATAAACTTAGCTAATTCTTTAGAAATCCATCCGGCTATCTTGCTCAGAACCCATGCTGCAGGCAGGGTGATGCCTATGCAGATGAAGAAGGTAGGCCAATAGCCCATGTGATGAGGCTCTATGTATTTCAGCACGAAGTGGATATGGAGCAGATAACACTCCAGGCTCAGCGCTCCCACAAACATGAACCCCTTGTTAAACCAGCCCGGTGTGCGGCGGAAGATGCGGTTCAGCAGCAGAATGCTGGTGATGGTGAGCGGGATATAGAGCATGCGTTCGAGGAAGAGCGGAAACATGCCGTGCTTCTCCTGTTCCAGGAAGATGCTCGCCAGCAGCGTCATCAGGAACATGAGCCATATCATCCATATCGAAGCGCCGTCGAGCGTCTGTTTCTGTCTTACCATCTCGCCCATGTTGATGCCGATGAAGAAGATAGGCACGCGGCTCCAGAAAATCTCCAGATGTCCTACTGCCTGATGTATCGGGGTGACATATTGTACCAGGATGCACCACATGATCATCACCACCGGCAGCCAGCGGTAGATAGGATGGCGCCTGATGAGTTCCATATAGGCAGGGGCAAAGAGATAGAGCATCATCGTTGCTGGGATGTACCAGAAGTTGAGCTCATCATGCAGCCAGAACCCCCAGTTGATGGTTATCTCGCCAAAGAGATTAATCCAGTTCCAGGTGCTTCCGCCCTGGAAAGCCGGGATATAGAAGAGGCAGGCTATGATGAGCCAGGTAGGGTAGATGCGCAGATAACGGCGGATGAAGAAATGTTTGGCAGAAGGATTCTTCATCCACGAGAACCAGAGACCTATTCCGCTGAGAAAGAGGAACATGTCTACACCTACATTGCCCATTCTGCGAAGCCCGTAAAAGGCATCTTCTCTAGGCAATGCTACATGAAAGAGGATGATGAACAGCATGGCTGCTCCCATCAACTCGCCGCGAAACCGGCTGATATTCGCCAGTTCTATATCTTTTATCTTCATGATTTTCTTTTAATATTTCGGGTTTGGAATCTTCTTCATCAGTTGGGTGAAGAGCCATGCCAGGCAGATGCTCGATATGATATAGAGGAGCAGGCCGGCATAGATGTCGCCCTGACGGCTGATTGGGATGAATATCTTGCGGGTGATAGGATGGGTTACGAAGAGGGCGGCGGAGATGCTGCCCATCCACTCTAATATCTTATATAAGCCTGATAACCAGCTGATATTCTGAAGAAGGTCGGCTACCAATACGCTCAGCAGACAGAAGAAGAAAGGCACGAAGGTCCAGCCAACCATGCTGCCGCTCAGACTGAAGATAAGCGACAGACAGAAGATGCAGCCAAAGAAGTTTGTGATAGGCGAATGGAACGTCATGAGTATCTTTTCGCCATATCTGGCATAGAGGATGCCCAGACCGAATGGCAGCATGCCGCCCATAAAGTTGTAGCGGTAACGGTTCATCACTTCACTCTCAGGATTGTCAAAGCCCAGGATGAGCTGAATGACGATGCAGATGGTCATCAATCCTACGGTCCATCCCCAATGGCGACGATAGAGCAGCAGACGATAGATGATGTAAAGTTGCAGCATCAGACCGAAGAACCAGTACGGACCCGGCCAGATGATTCTGTCGGGATTCTCCAGCACATTGTTGAACATGCCCAACATCGATATGATATCCAGCACCTGATAGTGGTGAGGACCCTGCGTGATGTAGTCAACCATCGTGAATGCCACGAAACCTACTATCATCATCTTGAAGAGTTTCAGATAGTGATATCGGATAAAGTGGAGCGGTTCGCGCCAGTTGATGCTTCCTGTAAGCTTCTTGCCCGATATGTTATACATTCTGGTCTGCTGTTCGGTAGAGAGATGAGGTTTTGCCTCGTATTTCATCACCAGTCCGTAAGCACTCAGGAAAAGGAATACGGGCACACCGTAATGACCGAAGAACGAGAGCAGATGTACAGGCAGGTTGAGGTCCATACTGACCATTACCTGGTTCAGCCAGTCAACATTGTGCTGAAAGTACTGATACTCGTTCTCCTTGACGATAGGTCCCAGCCAATGGCAGTAGTTGTGCATGAAGATGCCGATGATGGCGAGTCCTCTCAGGGCATTGCATGCCGGGCGTGATAGAATAGCACTATTCATAATCAGTTTCTCCTTTCTTTCTTTTTTACCTTTTTACTTTCTTCCTTTTTTATCTTTTCCAGATGCGCATCACGAAGTTTGTCGTAATCGGCAGAGTTTTTGAGGATACGTGGCCGCATCTCGTCATATTTCGGACTCAGAATGTTATATTCCTCCTTATAGGTAGGAGTCTCAATGCCAGCCAGATACAGCAGGAGATGAGGCAGGGCATCGGTCATGAAGCGCTTGTCCTTAGCCTTGCGTATCTGACGGTAAATGTCGCGGTGATTTCTGATATATTTTGGCGAACAGTATATCCAGAACGGAATTTCAAACTCATAGTGAGCCAGCGGCCAGTCGATTTCTGCAGAGTGGTTACGGCAGATGAAACCACGGTTCTCTTCGTAGCATTCCTCGCCATGGTCTGGCACGTAGATAGCGATGGCATCCTGTTTCTGGAACCGCTTTACAATCTGGGCTACGATAGAGTCGTTGTAGAGGGTGGCGTTATCGTAATGACTCAGCATCTTGCGCTGGGCATTGGTCAGTTCAGGGCGCTTGTCCTCATAACTGCTTGCCCAGAATCGGGCTTGCTTCGTGCGGTAACGCTGCTTATAGTTTACATGCTGTCCCATCAGGTGGAAGATGGTGAGGTTGTGCTCCTTCTGGAAGTTCTTCAGACTGTCATCATAATCCTTCAGCAGTCCGTCGTCCAGGTCGTGGAGTTGGGTGTTGCGATGGTCAAACTGAAGTTTGCTCAGTTCCGGGTTGTTCAGGAAGAAACCGCCGCTGAAGTCGTAAACCGCCTCCTTTGCCTGTGGCAGGAATTCGTTGGTGATGAAGGTTACGTTGTAGCCTGCCTTGCGGAACACTTCAGGGAAGAGCGGATAGTCGCACCATTCGCCTTTCTCGCCTACCACATGGGTAGAGAGCATGTTCTTGAAAACGAAACTGGTCAGGTTCCAGCAGGTTACCACATCGGTAAACTTGGTGAGCTTGCGCGATTTCTCCAGGGCTACCTGTTGTGGAGTGGTATCCATGAAATAGCCGTACTGCTGGGAATGATGGCGGCCGAAACTTTCGCCGATAATCAGTACGATGTTTGGCGAACGGTAGCTGCAGCTGTCAACTTTTACCTCGTGGGCAGCATGAATGAGTTGGGTAATCTGATGCGCAGCCAGCTGGTTGGCATAGATACTGAATTGGAGTCGGTAGACAGGCAGATAGAGTACAGCATGATCCTTTTCTGTCAGGATATGCTCTACTTCGCCTATCGTTCTACCATTCATGAGTTTATGGTAAGCCATCTTGTTGTGCCAGGAGGTGCAGCATCCTATGATGAAGATGACGAGGCATAGGATTCCGAAGCTGGCAGGCATGGCTGCAGTCATGCGGGGGATAGCCATCAGCCGTTTCTTGACCGAAGCCAACTCCAGTACGGTTACGAGAAATACGTATAGCTTGATGAGTTGCTTGCGGAAGATGGCGATAAGAATCTGGATGAGAGCCAGAAGCAGAATCCAGCCCACACTACTGAAGAGAACCTCGGCAGAGATGAGGGCTGAGAGGAAACTGCTAGCCTCCGAACTGTTGGTTTCGCCCACCAGCATCAGCATAGAAGGGTTGAGCGTAGAGCCGAAATTCACGTAGCAATAGGTGTCGGCGGCAGCTGTACTATATACTATAAGGTATAGTACGGCACGCAGACCCCAGCGCACCTTCTTGGGGAAGATGGCGACAACGGCACACACCACATAGAGGTCGACAAAGAGTTCCAGGAACAGGTTGTCGTATAAAGTTCCCTTGGCTGGTGTAGTCACGATAGAACTGATCATGCCCAGCAGGTACATGAACACAAAGAAGTTGGCATTTCTGCGAATCGGCGCAGAAGCCACGTTCAGACACTTCTTAATGATTTCTTTCCAACTCATTTTTTGCTGTTTGTTGTTTAAATATGATTTTAAGCGATTTCGGAGAGAGGGATGGCTAGAGCTGCCTGTAGTTTCTGACAGCCAGTTGTTCGATGCATTCCGGCACCATTCCCCTGATGCTTTCCTCCTCTTTGATACGCTTTCTGATTTCCGTGCTGCTGATGTTGAGCAGTGGAGTTTCTACAATGGTAACGCCTTCAGGCACATTGCCTATGCTGGCTCCCTGGCGCGGATAAACCACGATGGGATAGTGGGCTAGGATGTCGTCGTGGTGGTACCACTTGTCAAAAGCTGCCCAGTTGTCGCCACCAATCAGCAGGGTGAACTCATTTTCCGGGTAATCCTTGCTGATGGCCTGCAGCGTGTGCCAGGTATAAGATGGCTTAGGCAGGCGGAACTCATAGTCGCATGCCTTCAGTTGTGGCTCGTGCTCCAGCGCTTTTTCTACCATTTCCAGGCGCAGGTGGTCGTCGAGCAAGTCGGTAGCGGTCTTCTTGAATGGGTTCATGGGCGAAACCATGAACCACACCTCATCCAGGCAGGCCTTCTCGCAAAGGCTTTTCACCAATGCAATATGGCCCGTATGGATGGGGTTGAAGCTACCGCCAAAGATTCCTACCTTCTTCATTTCTTACTCTGCGTCTAGGAAGGCCTTGACGAGCTGATAAACCTCCTGCTGAGCCTTCTCCAGGTCATCGTTAACGACCACGTGGTCAAACTGAGGGGCAAAGGTCAGCTCATAGCTTGCCTTGGCAAGGCGCTGCTCGATAACTTCAGGCGCATCAGTATTGCGGCCAACCAGACGGCGGCGCAATTCCTCTACCGAAGGTGGCTGGACAAAGATGCTCAAGGCACGTTCGCCATAAAACTTCTTGATGTTTACACCACCCTTCACGTCAACATCGAAAATCACCGACTCGCCCTTGGCGAGCTGGTTTTCTACCTGTGACTTCAGGGTACCGTAGAATCTGTCCTGGTAAACCTCCTCGTACTCCAGGAACTCGTCAGCCTCAATCTTAGCCTTGAATTCCTCTGGAGAGAGGAAGAAATACTCTACACCATTCTGTTCTGTACCACGAGGAGCACGAGAGGTACAGCTGATAGAGAAAGCCAGCTTCAATTCCGGGTGCTCTTTCATCAGCCAGTTTACGATGGTGCTCTTACCGCTGCCCGATGGGGCGCTGAAAATTAACAATCCGTTCTTCATTTTTTTCTTCTTTTCTTTGTTTGCTGTTTTTTATGGGGGGCTTTGGACAGGCGATGGAATCGCCTGGAACGGGGGCGAGAGGGGTGCCTGCCTCTTGTTTAGAGGGTGTTCTGCTTTAGAGGGCGTTCAGCACCTGCTCCTTGATCTGCTCCAGTTCGTCCTTCATCTTCACCACGATGTTCTGCATCTCAGCCTGGTTGCTCTTAGAGCCGGTGGTGTTGATTTCGCGTCCCATTTCCTGTGCTATGAAACCGAGTTTCTTGCCTACACCATGACCTTCCTCATTCATGGTCTCGCGGAAATACTTCAGGTGGTTGGCAAGGCGCTGCTTCTCCTCGCTGATGTCGAGCTTCTCGATGTAGTAGATGAGTTCCTGCTCCAGGCGGTTCTTGTCGTAATCCACATTCGGAATCTGCTGCAGACCGCTGACGATGTTCTGTCTGATCTTCTCCACGCGAGCCTTCTCGTATGGTTCGATGCTGGCAAGGAGAGTCTGGATGTTATCCACCTTCTCTGTGAATTTCTTCTGGAGAGCGGCTCCTTCCTGCTTGCGGAAGGCAACGAGATGGTTCACAGCCTCGCAAATTGCATTTTTTGCCACTTCCCACTCCTCATCGCTCAATTCTTCCACATCCGTCTTCGTTGTTACATCAGGAAGACGCAACAGAGTGCTGTACCAGTCGGTTGGCTCAGGAATGCCTGTTTCAGCCGAAATCTTCTTGATTTGCTGGTAATAATTCTGTACAAGCGCCGCGTTGATAGGAGTGGCATCTGTAGTAGCATCCTTATCAATCCAGATGGCGAAGTCAACCTTGCCTCTTTCTAGATTTTTAGAGATATACTGACGGATTTCCATCTCCTTCTCTCTATAGAGCGGAGCAATACGAGTAGAGAGGTCAAGCGTCTTGCTATTTAATGACTTTATCTCTACATTAATCTTCTTTGTTTTAAAGGCCGCGGTAGCTTTTCCGAAGCCTGTCATTGACTGTATCATATAATCTTTCGCGTTAAATTTCTGCAAAAGTACAAAAAAAAGCGAGAAAATGAGTATATTTGCACCTTATTTAAGAATATATTTTTTAATTATGTCGTGTATTTTGAATATTGAGACGAGTACGGACGTGTGCTCAGTGGCAATTAGTGATAGTGGACAGGTGATTTTCAACCAGGAAGATCACACAGGTCCGAACCATGCTGTTAAGTTGGGTGTGTTTGTGGATGAGGCTCTTGATTTCCTCGATTCTCATGGTCTTCCGCTGGAGGCTGTGGCGGTAAGTTGTGGTCCGGGTTCCTATACCGGATTGCGTATCGGTGTGAGTATGGCGAAGGGCATCTGTTATGGTCGCGGTGTGAAACTCATCGCTGTTCCAACACTCGAACTGATGGCAGTGCCTGTATTGCTTGGCGAACATCCTGAGGAGGAAGACGCCCTCATCGTACCTATGCTCGACGCCCGCCGCATGGAGGTATATGCCGAAGTGCTCGACCGCGCCCTGAAGGTGGTTCGCCCTATTCAGGCTGATATTGTGGATGCTGATACCTACAAGGAATATCTGGACCAGCATCATGTGTACTTCTTCGGAAATGGCGCTGCCAAGTGTATGGAGACCATCAACCATCCGAATGCTCACCTTGTAGAGGGCATTGAGCCTTTGGCAAAGAATATGGCTCCGCTGGCAGAGAAGCGTTTTGTAGAGGGCAAGTTCGAAGATGTGGCATATTTCGTGCCTTTCTATCTCAAGGATTTCGTGGCTAAGATGCCAAAGAAACTGCTCTAGAATTATTGATTATATAAAATATTGTAAGAATGAATATAGAAGGATTAGACTATAATACCCAGAGAGCTAAGCTCATTCTGCCTGAGTATGGCCGTGAGATTCAGCAGATGGTAGACCATTGTCTGACGCTTACCGACCGTGAAGAGCGCCAGCGTTGTGCAGAGACCATTATCGCCGTCATGGACCGTATGTTCCCAGAGAACAGAGGGGTAGAAGACCATGAGCAGAAACTCTGGGACCAGCTTGCCATCATGAGCAATTTCCAGCTCGACATCGATTTCCCTTATGATGTATCGGATGCTGTGAAGATAGCAACCAAGCCGGAGCCTTTGCCATATCCTATGCAGCGCATCCCGGTGCGCCATTATGGAGCTATGCTCTTCGAGATTTTCGAAAAGCTGAAGACAATGGAACCAAGTGAGGAGCGCGATAAGCTCGTGGAACTTACTGCCAACCAGATGCATCGCGACCTGGTAACCTGGAGCCATGGTTCCAGCGATGTTGCCAAGGTAGCTTCCGATCTGGCACGTTTTACCGATGGCAACATCCAGCTCGATCTCGATACCTTCGTTTTCGAGAAGATTGAGGCACAGCCTAAGAATGTAAATAATAATAAGAAGAAAAAGTAATCCACATTATTATATATAGTAGACAAGCTTATGGAGTCTTTCATCATAGAGGGCGGTCATCCGCTCAAAGGTACTATCACACCTCAGGGCGCCAAGAACGAGGCGCTGCAGGTTATCTGTACCACAATCCTTACCGACGAGCCTGTGCGCATCACCAACGTGCCGGACATCCTGGATGTGAACAACCTGATTAAGTTGCTCCAGGAGATAGGTGTCAAGGTAACCAAGCACAGCCGTCACGATTATACATTCCAAAGTGATGAGTTGAAACTCGATTACCTCGACAGTCTGGAGTTTGTGAAGAAATGTTCTTCTCTTCGTGGTAGTGTGCTCATGATAGGTCCGCTGCTCGGAAGATGTGGCAAGGCTACCATAGCTCAGCCGGGTGGCGATAAGATAGGCCGTCGCCGTCTGGATACCCACTTCCTGGGCTTCAAGTATCTGGGCGCCAACTTCGTTCACGATGACGAGCGTAATGTTTACCAGATACAGGCAAAGAAGCTGAAGGGCTGCTATATGTTGCTCGATGAGGCTTCGGTTACCGGTACCGCCAATATCATCATGGCATCTGTATTGGCAAAGGGCACTACCACCATTTATAATGCAGCTTGTGAGCCATATATCCAGCAGCTCTGCCATCTGCTCAATGCGATGGGTGCCCAGATCAGCGGTATCGCCAGCAACCTGCTCACCATCGTGGGTGTGGATAAACTGCATGGTGCCGAGCATCGCATCCTGCCCGATATGATTGAGGTAGGTTCGTTCATCGGCATGGCAGCAATGTGTGGCGAGGGTGTGCGCATCAAGAATGTGTCTGTCAAGGATTTGGGCATTATTCCTGATGCATTCCGCCGCCTGGGAGTGAAGATAAAGATAGAGGACGATGACCTTGTGATTCCAGAACAGAAACATTATGTCATCGATTCATTTATTGACGGCACCATCATGACGCTTGCCGATGCCCCTTGGCCAGGACTCACTCCTGACCTTCTCTCCGTGCTCCTCGTAGTGGCTACCCAGGCTCGTGGCAGCGTTCTCTTCCATCAGAAGATGTTCGAGAGCCGCCTCTTCTTCGTGGATAAACTGATTGATATGGGTGCGCAGATTATTCTCTGTGATCCTCACCGTGCAGTGGTGGTTGGTCATGACCATAAGATTAAGCTGCGTGCTGGCAGAATGACCAGTCCTGATATCCGTGCCGGTATTGCCCTGCTGATTGCTGCCATGAGTGCCAACGGTACCAGCCGCATTGCCAATATCGCCCAGATAGACCGTGGTTACGAGGATATCGAGCATCGCCTTAATGCGCTGGGTGCCAAGATTACCCGTGTCAGTGATTAATCAATGTTAAATGTTAAATGTTAAATGTTAAATGTTGAATGTTGAATGATTAGACGCGATGAAGTATATAAGATAGGCAAGTTGGGAAAACCTCATGGCGTGAAGGGCGAGATTACTTTCGCCATTACAGATGATGTTTTCGACCGTGTAGATGCCGAGTACCTGGTACTCGACATCGATGGCATCCTCGTGCCTTTCTATTTAGAGGAATATCGTTTTAAGAACGATGAGAATGTGCTCGTGAAGTTTGAGGATATCGATACCCAGGAGCAGGCACGCAACTATACCGGTTGCGAGGTCTTCTTCCCACGTCATCTCTCTGACAGTGATGAAGAGAACATGAGCTGGGCAGAAATCATTGGTTTCCATCTGGTAGATGCTGTAAGCGGCAAGGTGGTAGGTACCATAGAACATGTAGACGATTCTACCCTCAACCTTCTTTTCGAGGTAACAACCGATGCAGGTGATGAAATCCTCATCCCTGCCAGCAACGACCTCATCGAAGAGGTGAGCGCTGAAAAAAAAGAAATCAGAATGGCGATTCCGGAAGGATTGCTCGACTTATAAAGTGAAGAAATATGAAGAAACAACAGATATGTATTCTCGGTTCTACGGGAAGTATCGGTACACAGGCGCTTGATGTCATCGAGCAGCACAGTGACCTTTACGAGGTGTATTGCCTCACCGCCAACAACCGAGTGCAGGAACTTGCCGAGCAGGCTCGCAAGTTCCATCCGGCTGCTGTGGTCATAGCCAATGAGGCTCGCTACGAGGAGCTGAAGGATATGCTTAGTGATGAGCCAGATATCAAGGTTTATGCCGGTGCTCAGGCGCTTTGCGATATCGTAGAGGCTGAGCCTATCGATATGGTGCTGGCTTCTATGGTAGGCTTCTCGGGCCTGGAACCAACCATCCATGCCATCAAGGCGCGTAAGAAGATTTGTCTTGCCAACAAGGAAACGCTGGTGGTAGCGGGTGAGCTGATCTGCAATCTTGCACAGGAATATCATGTGCCTATCCTCCCTGTTGACAGCGAGCATAGTGCTATCTTCCAGAGTCTGGTGGGCGAGGGAGATAACGAAGTGGAGAAGATTCTCCTGACCTGTTCGGGTGGTCCTTTCCGCAACTATACCCACGAGCAGTTGGAGAAGGTGACTGCAGCCGATGCCCTCAAGCATCCTACCTGGGATATGGGCGCCAAGATAACCATCGATTCGGCTTCGCTCATGAACAAGGGCTTCGAGGTGACAGAGGCAAAATGGCTCTTCGGTGTTCCGGCTGACAAGATAGAGGTGCTTATCCATCCGCAGAGCGTTGTGCATAGTGCCGTTCAGTTTGTTGATGGTGCTGTCAAGGCTCAGTTGGGTGTGCCAGACATGCGTCTGCCTATCCAGTATGCCTTCTCTTTCCCTCAGCGTCTGCATCTGAATGGTGATCGTCTCGACCTCTTCAAGACGCAGGATTTGCAGTTCTTCAAGCCTGACTATCAGAAGTTCAAGTGTCTCCAGCTCGCTTTCGATGCCATCAGAAAGGGTGGTAATATGTCGTGTATCGTGAATGCAGCCAACGAGATTGTGAATGCCGGCTTCCGCAAGGGCGAATGTGGCTTCCTTCAGATGGCTGATATCATCGAAGAGACGATGGCGAAGGCTACTTTCGACAGTAATCCCGACCTCGATGTCTATCTGCAGACCGATGCTGAGGCTCGCCGCATAGCTACAGAGCTGATGGGCAAGTAATAGTTTATAGTTAATAGTTAATAGTTTATAGTTAATAGTTTAAAATGAGCGCAGAACGTAGGACTCATCATAAAGTTCAAAGTTCCAAGTTCAAAGTTCAATGTAAATAAATGGAAGTATTTTTGATCAAAGCGTTGCAGCTGATGCTGTCGCTTTCCATCTTAGTGTTGCTCCATGAGGGCGGACACTTCTTCTTCTCCATGCTCTTTGGTGTAAGAGTGGAGAAGTTCTATCTGTTCTTCGACCCTTGGTTCCATCTCTTCGAGTTCAAACCGAAGAATTCGGATACTACTTATGGTTTGGGATGGTTGCCGCTCGGAGGATATTGCAAGATTTCGGGTATGATAGATGAAAGTTTCGATACCGAACAGATGAAACAGCCGGAACAGCCATACGAGTTTCGCAGCAAACCGGCATGGCAGCGCCTGCTCATCATGATAGGTGGTGTGCTGGTTAACTTCGTACTGGCTCTCTTCATCTATTCCATGATTCTGTTCCATTGGGGCGACAATTATGTGGCTACCCGCGATATGAGTTATGGTATGAAGTTCAATACCGAGGCAAAGGCATTGGGTTTCCAGGACAAGGATATCCTGGTAAGCACCGACCTGGGTGAGTTCAAGACCTTTGATGGCGATTTGTATCGTAATCTCTCTGAGGCTAAGCAGGTCAACATCATCCGTCAGGGCAAACCGATGACCCTTAATCTGCCTGGCGATCTCGATATGCTCAGTATGATTAAGAGCAGTCCTCGCTTCGTAGATATGTATGTACCGCTGCAGATTGATAGTGTGATGAAGGATTCTCCTGCCAGCAAACTCGGTTTGGCAAAGGGCGATCAGATTCTTGCTATTAATAATAAAAAGGTAGCCTCTTTCAACGAATTTCAGATAGAATTGGGCAGAGTAGAGGATGTGCTTGCTTCGGCTGAGACGCCGCAGGATAGTGCCAGAGCATTGACAGCTCAGGTTACTTATCTCAAGGCTTCTGGCGATACGGTCAAGTCGAGTGTTCTCCTGCAGTCTACCGAGGAGGGTGTGAAGTTTGGTTTCTACAATCATCCTGTCATGCTCGATTATAAGATGACTCATGTCAGCTATGGTTTCTTCCAGAGTTTCCCTGCCGGCATCAAATACGGCTGGAATGTCTTGGCAGGTTATGTGGGCGATATGAAGTATGTCTTCTCTAAGGAAGGCGCCAAGAGTCTGGGTGGTTTCGGTGCGCTGGGCAGTCTCTTCCCATCTGTATGGGATTGGCATGCATTCTGGCTTATGACAGCGTTCCTGAGCATCATTCTTGCCTTCATGAACATTCTTCCTATTCCTGCTCTTGATGGCGGTCATGTGTTCTTCCTTCTCTATGAGATTATCACAGGTCGCAAGCCGGGCGATAAGTTCATGGAACGTGCTGAGTATATTGGTTTCGGCATCCTGATTCTTCTGCTTGTCGTTGCCAACCTGAACGATGTTTTGCGACTCTTCGGCATTATGTAATGCCGGAGAATCGCAAAATAAAGGTCTAAAAAAAGAGGGTGGTCATTAACTTATGACACACCCTCTTTTTTTGAGTTTATTCTTTTTATACGTATTATACGTATCTGATAATCTGTCCTACGCTAACCTTCTTGTCTTTGCGGTAGCCGTTGAGTCTGCAAATCTGCTCTACAGTTACGCCACGCTTTTCAGCGATAGAATTAAGCGTTTCGCCTGGCTTCACCTTGTGGTAGAGCTTCTCGCCGCCAGCAGGAGAATCGTTGTATCTTCCCACTTCACCGCCGTTAACCTGTTCTCTGGTGTAACCGCCGTTGCCAACCTTGCCGCGGGCAGCATTGGCATCAGCCGATTCGCTTTCGTAGGTATCACGGTTAAAGCTGTAGAAGTCGCCTGTAACGTCCTGGTTGCGGAAATCGAAGAAGAGTGCTGGGTTCAGCGCCACACCACAGAGACGGGTCTCAAAGTGGAGATGCGAACCGGTACTTCTACCCGTGTTACCACCCAAGCCAATCACATCGCCGGCTCTTACCTCTTCGCCCTCAGTAACGAGCTGCTTAGAGAGGTGACCATAGATAGTCTCCAAACCGTTGTTGTGACGAATCACGATGTACTTACCGTAACCACCACCTTCATATCTTACGATGCGAACTCTGCCTGAAAAGGCTGAGCGGATTGAGTCGCCAATATAAACCTTGATGTCCATACCTTTATGTTGGCGGCCAAAGCTAGCACGGTAACCGAAGTTACTTGTGACAACGCGACTAGGAGTTGGCATGCAGAAATGACGGAGATCGATGCGGAAGTGTTCAGGCAAGGTTGTAGCCCTGTGAGCGTACTTGTTAGAGAAATCCTCATACAGCTCGGCTGCAGGGTTCTCTCTGTCTTCAATCATTCGATAATGCGACACAGCGAGTGTGTCGAGCGATTTCATTCTGTGGTCTACAGGTGCCTGTCTTGCCAACAAATCTTGTCCGCAAACGGGAGAAGCTGTTAGCGCCAACAAAGCAACGACCGAAATTTTCTTTATACTCTTTTTAAAACTCATACTACTTTTTCTATTTTCTTTTTTAGGTTCGTGATAACGAAGCAGAATCATACAAGAAATTCTGCAAAAACCACTAAGGCAAATGCCTTCATGTAGCAGTTTTGTTATATAGACGTTGCAAATATAACAAAAATCCTTCAAAAAACCAAAGTTGTTAAAGCCAAAAGGGCGATATTTAACGCCCTAGCCTTTTTTTTAACTTACATTAGGAAAATAAGATGCAAGGAGTTGACTTTTAGCACGTTTCATGTTTTTGTAGCATTCTCAACAGAGCTACGGCAGGAGAATGGCCCATGAAAATATACTTTTTTACCTCCGGACTGGTGAATCTGAGGCATTCCTGATAAGCGCGGTAGAGGTCGTTGAGATTGATGGTAAATTCCTTACCCGATGACTCTCTGATACCGATAATCATCTTTGCCGTGACATGCAGTTTTACGTATCTGATGCCAGTTGCGCTTTCTATTTCCGTAATGTTTTCGAGAATAGCTCTCATTTCTTCCAGGGATATTTCAGGTCGCGGCTCCCTGATAGCCGGCTTTCTTCTTTTATCCATTGCTTTTTACTTTTTACTTTTGAGACAGGCGATGGAATCGCCTGGAACGGGGGCGAGGAGGCTGATAGCGGGAAGCAGGCTTGCTTGCTGATAGCGAGAAGCAAGCTTGGCTGCTTTAGCTGATGGCTGCCCAGTTGATATGGGTTTTCTTCAATTCCCTGAGGCGGTTCCAGAGCAGGGCGTTGTGAGGAGCATTGCATTCGGGATCGTTGTCGATGATTTCCTGTGCTTCTGTGCGCGCCAGTTGTACCAGCTGACCGTCTCTGGCAATATTCGCTATCTTCAGGTCGAAAGCCATGCCGCTCTGCTGCGTTCCCTCCAGATCGCCGGGACCACGGAGTTTCAAGTCGGCCTCGGCAATGCGGAAACCGTCGTTCGTATCGCACATGATATCAATGCGTTTGCGGGTTTCTTCTGAAAGTTTATAGTTGGTTACCAGAATGCAGTAGCTCTGGTCGCAGCCTCTTCCTACACGGCCTCTCAGCTGGTGCAACTGGGAGAGACCGAAGCGCTGTGCGTCCAGGATAACCATCACAGAAGCATTAGGCACATTTACACCAACTTCTATTACGGTGGTGGCAACGAGAATCTGCGTCTCACCCTTCACAAACTGTTCCATCTCTACCTCCTTTTCGGCAGATTTCATCTTTCCGTGTATCTTACTCAGTTTGAATTCCGGGAACGCCTGTTTCAGTGTTTCGTAACCTTCTTCCAGGTTCTTCAGGTCGCTCTTCTCGCTCTCCTTAATCAGCGGGAAGACGATATATACCTGTCTGCCGAGATTAATCTGGCGGCGGATGCTCTGGTAGAGACTGGTGAGTTGGGTATCAAACTTATGCAGCGTCTGTATCGGTTTTCTGCCCGGTGGCAGTTCATCAATCACGCTCACGTCCAGGTCACCATAAATAGTCATGGCGAGGGTACGTGGGATAGGAGTGGCAGTCATCACGAGGATATGAGGCGGATTCTCGCTCTTGTTCCACAGTTTGGCTCTCTGTGCCACACCGAAGCGATGCTGCTCATCAATGACGGCAACGCCTAATCTTCTGAAAGCCACAGGGTCTTCGAGGATGGCATGGGTGCCCACCAGAATCTGGATATCGCCCGTAGCCAGATCGGCAAGAATCTTTTCTCTCTTCTTTCCTTTTACGATGCCTGTGAGCAGTTCCACCCGGATGTCCATTCCCTGGAGAAAGTCGCAGATGGTTTGCAGATGCTGCTCGGCAAGGATTTCGGTAGGTGCCATCATACATGCCTGATAACCGTTGTCCAGCGCAATGAGCATGGTCATGAGCGCCACGAGCGTCTTGCCCGAACCTACATCACCCTGCAGAAGACGGTTCATCTGTCTGCCGCTGCACATATCGGCTCTTATTTCATGCATCACCCTTTTCTGTGCGCCCGTCAGTTCGAAGGGCAGATGATCGGTGTAGAATCCGTTGAAGATGTCGGCGATGCGGTTGAAGACGTATCCTCTGAACTTACGGCGCTGGTCGGTGGCATACCTTAATATGTTAAGTTGCACATAGAAGAGTTCCTCAAATTTAAGGCGTACCTGAGCCTTCTGCATCTCCTGATGGGAATGCGGATAATGAATCATGCGGATGGCTGCATCGCGCGAAACCAGATGCAGACGGTCTACGATATGGCTTGGCAGCGTTTCGGGAAGTGGAGGAAGAATGGTGACCAGCTGCTTGGTCATCTTCTCTATGGAACGTGAGGTGTAGCCGCGCTTCCTCAGGTTCTCGGTAAGCGAATAGTAGGGCTGCATGCCCATCTCTGAAATCTGAAGATTGGTGGCATCGTCCATGTCGGGATGGGTAAACTGGAATCTGCCGTTGAAGACGGATGGCTTTCCGAAGACAAGATATTCCGTGCCCACCTTATAGGTCTTCATGATGTATTGGGCACCGCGATACCAGATGAGGTCTGCCACACCATAGCCATCAGAGAAATGGGCTACCAGCAGCTTGTTGCGCTTGCCGGTATCTATCTCATCGTAACTGAGAATCTTGCCTTTGAGTTGTACAAAAGGCATGTCGGCATTGAGTTCGCTGATATGGAAAACCTTGGAGCGGTCTACATATTTATAAGGATAGTATTCCAGCAGGTCACTATAAGAGTTGATGCCGAGCTCCTTGCTCAGTATCTCTTTCTTCTTGGGTCCTACTCCTGGCAGGAACATGATGTCTTGGTCTAAAATACTATTCATAATGATGCAAAAGTACAACATTATGGCAAAACAGCCAAAATGTTTAACTCTTTTTTTCCGCAATTGTGGCTTTTTTATTTGTTTATCTTGATTTTTCTTTGTACCTTCGCACCGAATAAGATTAAAACTTTCATGAATAATAAGAAAAGATATATGGTGATAGCTTTGCTGGCGCTCCTGGTTGTGTCGGCAATGGCATATAATGACGAGGCTAAGCCTTGGACCTTCTGGAACTGGAAATATGGCTCCGTTTCCAGACTGGGTATTCATGCCGATCTGACGGGTATGAAGAATGTAGGTATGGGCGGTATCTGGCTGATGCCGGAACGTGAAGCCTGCGGGCGTCTGGAATTTCAGGACGGGGTGGCACAGTTGTCGCCTGAGTTCTGGAAGATGATGGATTATTCCTTCCAGCTTGCCGACTCTCTCGAATTTGATATGGGCATCCATGTCTTGCCGGGCAATCCGGTTGTCCTTCCTGCAGAATCGATGCAGAAGGTAGTCTGGACCGATACCATTGTAAAGGGCGGAAAGAAGATTGAAGGCTTGCAGATGTGGCAACCCGAGAGTTATAAGGACGGAAAGTTGCAGTCTGCCGGAAGCGAAGGCGGATATTATCAGGATATATCAGCTTTTGCCATCCGTTTTAAAGGGAAAACGGGACCAGCCTGGCGCAACGCTACCGATTCGGCTGCCCGGAGCGAGGCGGTGCCGATGACTGATGTGCTCCCCTTGAAAATGGAAGGGGGAATGGTGATGGGCGCCATGGTGAATGGTATCTTGCAGAATAAGTTGCCTAAGGGAACCTGGTGCCTGTTGCGGATGGGACATACCTCAACGGGACAGACTCATGCGGCGGATGGGAAAGGTATGGGACTTGAGGTAGACCGTTTTTCACCGGCAGCCGTAAAGAAACTTTTCGATTCCTGGTATGCACCGTTACTGAACCGTCCGCATGGCGATGTGGTGTCGTATCTGTATATCGACCCGAGAGAGTGGGGCAGCCAGAACTGGGGTTATCAGTTTGCCGAAGAATTCAAGGCGCGCCGTGGCTACGATCTCATCCCTTATCTTCCAGTCATGGCTGGTGTTCCGCTGGAGTCGGCTTCCCGATATGAACAGGTGCAGAATGATATCCGTCTCACCATTCAGGAACTGGTAAATGAGAAGTTCTTCAAAACCTTCACCCGTCTGGCTGAAGAACAGTATGTTGAGGTTTCTTGCGAGCCTATCCCGCGTACCGATCATCCCGACGATATGTTCCGTGCCGTAAGCAGAGCCCATATCTATAATGAAAATCCGGTTCAGGCTGCGGTTTGTACAGGAAACTCTGGCGCATGGAACGGGTCGCCTGCCTTGCTCAAACCTTTGGTTGACCGCCACCTGGCGCTCGGTATCAACAGGTTCATCTTCCAGCACGATATCATCCGACATCCTGAGACGCGAGGCTTCGTGGATTATATTACTATGTGTCAGCATTATCTGCAGCAGGGCAGACCGGTGGTGGATATCGCTGTGTTTCATCCTTCGGAAAATTCCGACCGGAAGAACAGCTACCGTGCCCCTCGTGGTTACAAATATGATTTGATCAACAAGGATGTCTTGCTGAAATGGAATTTCGAATACAGTCCGAAAGGTAAACTGCCTGGAAATCAGGATTATCGCATTCTCGTGGTTTCGCAGCCGGAGAGCTCTCTCTCTGCTGAGATAAAAGCGAAACTGGAGGAATTGCGTGAGGAAGGCATCGTCATCATCGACAAGCCTTATCAGGCGAAGGATTTCTCGCAGTATGGCATCGATCCGGATGTCATACTGCCTGAGAATATGGATTATGCCCACCGTCTGGTTCTGGAGGCAACGGGCAGGAAGGATATCTATTTCCTGATGAATCAGGAGAATAAGGAACGCCAGATTACGGCAACCTTCCGTACCGGAACTTCCAGAATCCGCCAGATAGTGAACTTGAACTTGCCAGCCTATGGCTCAGTCTTCGTCATCCTGTCTAACAAGGACGACATGCAGATTGTCAGCCCAGCAAAGCTTCTGCAACCTTGATGTCGAAAGGAGTGGTAATCTTGATGTTCTCACGGTTACCCTCTACCATTGCAACCTGACAGCCGAGACTTTCTACCACCGAAGCATCATCGGTAAACTGTTCTTTATATTCCTGGTTGAAAGCCTGCTTTGCCAGACCGATGTCGAAGGTCTGGGGAGTCTGCACCACTCGGTAGTCGCTGCGCAGCACGTTCTTTCCGCCTCCGTGCTGGTCGATATAGCGCAGGGTATCGGTTACGGCATATACAGGGATGGCTGCATATTCTTCGC
>CAVBFV010000021.1:0-21418 GCA_963594575.1 Lachnospiraceae bacterium
AGGAAGGTATCGAGGAAATCAAGAAGAATCTTGAGGTTACCAAGGAGATTCAGTATATTATCGACTTCGTAGAGAGTTCTCAGCGAGGCATCATCCGATAAAAGTAAAAGGGTAAAAAAGTAAAAAGATAAAAAGAGCATCCTTGCATAGGTTTATGAAACGAGCAAGGATGCTTTTTTCTTGAATATAAGGAATAATATATGAAAACATTGATTGTGGTCTTAGGTCCTACCGGTGTAGGTAAAACGGAGCTTTGCCTTTCACTGGCAGAGCATCTCGCTATACCTATTATCAATGCCGACTCCCGCCAGATCTTCGCCGAACTTCCTATCGGAACCGCAGCCCCTACTGCCGAACAGCAGCAACGGGTGAAGCATTATTTCGTAGGAAATCACCACATCGAAGACTATTACAGCGCTGCCCAATATGAGGCTGATGTGATGAATCTCCTGCAGGAAGACATCTTCAAGAATCACGATGTGGCTCTGCTTACAGGTGGCAGCATGATGTATATCGATGCTGTATGCAAAGGAATCGACGACATCCCTACTGTTCGTGACGACATACGCACTTGGATGAAACAGCGGCTGGAAGAGGAAGGGCTGGAGGCACTGGTAGAAGAACTCCACAAGATGGATCCGGAGCACTGGGCGATAGTAGACAGGAAGAATCCACGCCGCGTGGTTCATGCCCTGGAAATCTGCCATCAGACCGGCAAGACTTATACTTCTTTCCGCACAGCCGAAAAGAAGCAGCGTCCTTTCCGCATCATCAAGATAGGTCTGAACCGCGACAGAACTGAACTCTACGACCGCATCAACCAGCGTGTACTGATGATGATGGACGAAGGTCTGGAGGCAGAAGCACGCAGCGTATACCCACAGAAGGGACTCACCTCGTTGAGAACCGTAGGCTACAAAGAAATGTTCTCCTACTTTGACGGCGAGATAGACCGCGATGAAGCTATCAGACAAATCCAGTCGCACAGCCGTGAATACATGCGCAAGCAACTTACCTGGTTTAAGCGGGATGCAGAAATTCACTGGTATCATCCCGACCAGCAGGATGAAATCATCCGATTTATTGATGAAGAGATATAGACATAATCGCCCGATAGCATATTCATTTTTGTTGTTAGAAATATAGTTGAGATTCCATAATATTACATGGAATTCTCCGGAATCAGATTTGAATTCTGGTGCTTTATAGCCCATGAACTTTTCAAAATGCTCGTGTTCTTTGATAATTTTCTTCATACCTTATAAAATCAGCGTCTTGTTTGATGAAGAATTCTAAATAATTGGAGGTAAAAATGAAATAAGCTTCATGTGCTATCGAAACAGGCTTCATATGCGATTGAAACAGGCTTCATTCGCCATTGAAGCCTATTTCATTTGGAACAGAAGAAAGCCAACTCAGTAGTCTATGTTATTTCTGTCAATATTTATAACCAAATTTTGCATACTGGTAAACTTGGAATCTAGCAACGAAAATAGGGAGTTTTGGGCATCTCGAATTCTCTATTTTTTGTTTCTAATTAAGCGAATACCCTATAGTTGTACAACTATAGAATTTCTATTTTAGCGCTATTAACCAATAAATCCATAATCCATTGATTATTAGTATATTACCATTTTCTTCCATATTTTCAATATTCACAAAGAAATAAGAATCGTTTGAAAATACGAGAATCTCAACAAGGGAAATGTATAAAAAATAAAACGACCCGCACATTTGAGCATCGTTGAGAGGCTTGGCGGGTACTGGTTCTGCAAAGGTACGAAGATTCTTCGAAACCAGCAAATTTTTGGGGAGAAATTTTAATTTCGCATGCTAAAAAGTATAAAGCATTTACAAATTAAGCTACTCCGCCCCCATGCGGTAATTCTTTGGCGATAATCCGGTATGCTTCTTGAAGAAGGTGCCGAAGGATGAGGCATTCGGCACAGTCCATTCGTTGAGACTTTGGTATCACTGAAAGATGAAGAAGGAGAAGAATAAAAGTATTATATGAGTATTTTATAAGGGGTTTTAAGACCCTTATAAAATATCGAGTTATAAGATATCGAGAAGTTCCTCGAATCTTGAAATACGACGGAGCTTGGGATGTTCAAATTCCTCTGTCTTTTCATGCGCCCATGTGGTATGAAAAGGGATATGGACAGCCGAAGCTCCGATTTTTAATGCCGGAGCAATATCACTCTTGAAACTGTTACCCACCATCACCAGCTCGTCGGGAGTTACATCCAGTTCCCTGCAGAGACGATGATAAGCCTTGGGCGTCTTGTCGCTCACGATAGTCACCACATCAAAATACCGCTGCAGACCCGAACGCCACAACTTATTCTCCTGATCCATCAACTCACCCTTGGTGAAGACTGCCAGCTTATATTTCTTCATCTCACGGAAACAAGCCAAGGTTTTCTCTACCCCTTCCAAAGGCTTGGCATCAAGATGCAGGAGACTCTTACCCAAGTCCACAATTTGGGCGATGACATTCGCCTCCACCTTACCATGACTCACCTTCACCGCATTCTCTACCAGGGATATGGTGAAAGCCTTGCAACCATAACCCAAATCAGCCATATTTTTACTCTCCGTCTCGAAGAGAGCAGCAGAAATATCCTTTTCCTTTCCATATTCCGCAAGCAACTCGCAATACTCATGCTCCACGTCCTCGAAATAGTTTTGTAATGCCCAGAGCGTATCATCGGCATCGAAGGCTATCGCCTTGATATTCTTCAGCTTTTCCATACTTTTCATTTTTTTAGTTGCAAAGTTAATGTTTTTATCCGAAAAGGAAAACAAATTATTCTGCTTTCTTTTGCATATACCAATATTTTCCGTAACTTTGCCAAAAATTCAAATAAAGCAACAATATGAAGGCTAATGCTGTTGACGGAATATATATGACGTAATGTAAGAACTTATATTTCTTGGTGCAAGAAAGCCTTTTCATAGCTACCATGACAATCATCATACAATCGCACGACATATATCATTCTATCATACGGCATATGCCGTGCGACTACATGACATATGTCGTGCGATTGCAAAAAAGGACATCTTGCATCATCATTACTATATTCTTACGTCACAACCAATAGCTTTTCATAGCGGAATAAACGAATTTACATTTTAGACACCGAAAATTTGGTAGAGCTCATGGGTATGAGGCTCCGCACAACAAGGATTATAGACAAAGAAACAAGGCATGAAATACAACTCCAATCCCGAATGATGATTCTCTTCTATTGAATATGTCATTACTTCTCATCTTTTTTATAATCTTCAAACGACATTTCCTTGACGAGGTTTCCTTTTTCATCATAAACAGAAACGACAGAATATCTGCCAGACTCGCCATTAGCATGATGCCTGAAAGATAAGCATATAGGCAGGCCTTCCTCTGATGTAAAGCCTACGCAGCCACAATTTGATGGTAACAATATCGCCTTTCCCGCATCCTTATCTACTATAAAAGTATAAATTGTATTCATCTTGTCTGTTGTTCCATTTACAACTACCACATCAGGATTTAGAGGGACAAGCATGGCTTCACTTGCCACAAAAACTGAATCTAGCCCTATCGTTACACCATGTTTTTTATCAGGATTATACCATAACAAATCTGCCATAGGATGCGCCGTAACTATTTCTTGAATATCATTCTGCTTCTTATAATACTTCCAAATGGTAACTACGTCACCGCCACAAATGCCATCTCCCCCATCAACGCTTCTCAACAAGATTGCATCAACATCCTCATCTGTTACAACAGTATTATTTGGCAAATGAAAATGTTTGATGATTTGTGCTATCATCGCTTGCGAATACTTTCCATCTTCATTATTTTCAAATTTCACAATGGCATGATCTTGAGCAGGAGCAACTTGTTTTGCCCCCTTTTCTCCACAGCTGATAGAAAGAAAGCACAGCTGTAGCAGTACAACTATCCAATATTTACACTCTTTCATTTTCTAACTTACGAGAGTTTAAATGATACAAAAGAACTTCCTTTATATCATCGGCAACATTATTAGCCAACCTTTCAAAGACCTTTGGCCCAGAACCATTAGGCAAGCTATCTATTTCATTGACTTCTATAAGATTATAATGAGGAATTTCGGGATGGCTATAGTCATAGCGATATCCTCCAAATGTCAGAAACTCTGCATTCGGAATACCAATATCCTTCATACGATTGATTACATTAGTGCCAGCCCCACCGACACCGATGCACAATATCTTTATATTTTCTGTATCATTTCCCATATTATAGTAGCATCTATTAGTATCGATTGCAAAATTAAACAATAATTCGATAAGTTGTATCTGCAAGCCTTGGATTTTTAAATCGCAAGGCTTGCAATTATATAATTTCTAACGAGATTGACCAAAAACGACCATACCTCTCCACTTTTCAAGGATAGGGTTCATTATCTCCAAAATATGTTGTTGGTTTTCATTTTTATCAAATTGCCAAGTCTTTCGAGTCCATCCCAAGCCTAAACCTGCATGAGCAGTATATTTGATACTAATCCAATCCCAACTTCTAAAAATGCCAACACGCCAAAATCCGCAAGGAGTATTGCTATACGGATCATAAAATTGACCATCTATCGATATAGAATTAGAATCTTCTTTTACTACTCTTGCCCCACGATACGCCAATAGCCCATCAACTAAAGTAATACAAACACATCTCATACCACCCTCCTCACGAATACTCTGATTCAATTGACGAGTTTCATGAATAAAACTAAATACCATTTTGACGACAAACAATATCACCAAAACTCCAATAATAATAAAAAAACACTTCATAATAATTTAATATAAGATTCCACAATTATACGAGAAGATTACAAAATCTGCCCCATGTTTGTATTCCACAACTATGTTTTCTTGAACCTTCATGATTATGTGTTCTCGAACAAGTCCCTTCCACTCATTCCAATAACAACAATAAACATGAGCATCGAATCCACCTTCACAATCTTCAATTTCAACGGACGAACGTGTATATCCCTTATCTATCACAGCACTTACGTCCCTATATCTCAAAGCAGGAATCTTCGCGAAATCTGAATCATCGAATATGAAAACACGCTGCCGATAACCACCATGCCACCAATATGGCAAAAAGGTATTAGCATTCATCAATAGATATAGCTCCCAAATTGCACGTTTAGACTTTGGCATAACTACATATTTCCAAATTAAGAAATCTCGCTCTCCCTCAAATTTGATGCTATTACTTTCCATATCAAAGTATGTTGCACTATTCTTTGAGTTAGCCACATAGAAATAAGACTCGTCTCCTATTGCATTTTTCCCATCAGAATATAACCTGACACTTATATACCAATCCCGGATAATCTGTATTTCAGGGAAAAGCACATGAATGAACTGAGAATAATCCAAATTACTTTTGATGATCTCAAACTTAGATATTCTTTGAAAGACATGGCCTTCTTTTTCAAATTCATTTTTACCATTATCGTCTCTTAGCAAGGATATTAAATCTTCGTACTTTCTTTCCTGCCAAAAAATCTTCACTAAATTTTTAAGGGCTGCTGTTGAATTATGCTCAGCTGCTATTCTAAAATATTCGAGTCCTTTTTCCTTATCTAAGTGTTCTACGTTATAAGTCAAAATTCCCAAATTGTTAGCAGCCTCATAAACACCATTGTTCAAGGCATCTATATAGCAATTCTTGATTTTCTCATACTCATCATAGTTCTCCATATATAGGACATACAAGACTTGTTCCATAAACTTAGCTGCAGCAGCATAAGGAGAAGTCTCCTTTCTCTTCGTTACACCTAATGTTACAGCAGCAACTTTCATTTTTATCGACTCCCCTTTAAATAAAGAAGCGATATATTCACTATGTATCAAAGGCATAGTATAATATAGACCAATCTGAAACATATCATTAGTCATCAAAAGTTCTTCCTCTTTTTTTGTACCAATGACTCGTTCCAACCTATTTTCATCATGCAATGCGCTCTCTTCATCAAAAACGAACTCCACAACTTTATTGCAACAAGGACACGTAGATACCACCCCACTGAAATCAATAGAGCTATTACTAAAAACGACATTCTCCCAACTAAGCAATTCGGAAGTTCTTCCACAATTCAAACATGGCATACTATTACCTCTTGCCTCCTGTTTAGATATTTCCTTTATATCCTTTTCTTGCAGAGCTAAAGGAAAATGATCCAATGTTTCCTCCCATTTCTTATCAGCTTTTCCAAATAGATTAATTCTATCAACAATTCGACCAACAAAGACGCCAAGTTTTATCAAACCATTCTCTATGTTAAACAACACATATGCCGTAGCATAACCATTAGGAGAAATGGCCAAAGTTGTGCGATAATAGAAAGTACAGAACTTTACTTCAAACTCAACATCCAACTCATCATGAGTTACTCGCTTCACCCAGTCCTTCCAATAGCCAATAACTTCATTACGCCCAATAATTGGAGACCGACTTTCCTTCGCCCACTCCCATCTCACATTATCATCAAGCATACTTTCAAAAGCAGAGAAATCATCATTGATAATTCCTTCGCCTAAAGCCCGAGCTGCTTGCTTATAGATATCGTCCGGCAATCCTTCTTGAATTGTCAACGTCCATATTTTCTTTTTAGCAATTATTCCCATTGTATACCTATTTTTAATTATTATTTTCCAAAATTTCAATATCAGGGTGTGGAACAAGACCGATTTTCTATCAGTTCTAAAGACCGTTGATTATGTTCTGTCCCCAAATCTTTGGCAAAAATACAAAAAAAAGACAAAAATGCAAACCATTTTCAAATCACAAGGCTTGTGAAATATAAAAAAACGAATAATTCCTTGCATTATAATTATTAAATATTTACGCATACCCATTACTTTATAATCAGACTTAACGAAGATTAAACACAAAAATAGAAAGACTCATCTTTACATCAACAAGGGCATCCTGTAGCGAAAAGCCTATTTCAAACCTTGTCTCCGCATCATTACTAACTTTTGCATTCAATTTGTCAGCAAATCTCAGATACATATTACTATGCTGATATTCTGGACGACATACATCCATATGAAAAATATAAGCACCTGCATTACCTCCCAATAATAACTCTACAGAACTCATATTCTCTGGTATCTCTTCAAAATAATATTCATAAGTTGTACACACCTATAATTTTCTTCCAAAAATTCAAAGTCATTCTTTTCCTCAGAATATAAAGGTGTATGAATTGCTGTATAATAGTTCTTAATTCTATGCCCTAATACTTTCATAAAATATTTTATGGTAATATCTCAAGATATGCTATGCTGTGTTTTCAAGACACAGCATAGCAGCTTTATTATCAATGAGGAAATTGATTCTGGTCCAACTCACAATCAACATAATTACCTTCATGTGAAATCTCAGAAACCTTTAATCCAAAAATCTCCATGGAACTACTTATTGTACGATAATGACTATCCAAATAACAGCCATATATGGCCACAGAATCTATCCAACCATCAGAATTTGGATAAAAATCGAAATTATTCACTAATCGCCCATTCTGTTCTTGATGAATTCTTATCATTCCTTCACAAGAAGCAGCCATCGTGGTTTCAACACCCGCATAAATAGGCGCATTTCTCATCGTCTCACAAAGTTGCATCAAAACTCTCTTGCAAGACTCGTTCATACTTTTTCTTGAACCAAATATTCCAAACATAATCTTACAGTTATTAAATTACACTTCAACAAACTTATCAACAGAGAAAGGTAACAACTTCTCGAACTTTGTACGGCTACCTCTTGGTATTCTTATTTCCTTAAGATTTTCACACTCGTCAAACACGCCAGACCCCATCTCCATAACCATATCAGGAACATAGACCCATTCTAACGAGTCGCAGCTCTTAAAAGCATAACTGCCTATTTTTTTGATAGAGTCAGGAAATACAACATTAAGTACATTGCAGCAATTCTCAAAAGCCTCTGCCTCAATATATGCTAAAGATTTTGGCAAATCCAATCCTTGCTTTGTCTTAAGGAGTTTGCATCCATAAAAAGCAGAAGCTCCAATAAACTTTAATTTTTGCGACCAAACCACATCCTGTATATTCGCTTGCGAAAAAGCACTCTTACCAATAGTCACAATACTATTGGGCATATAGATATTTCTACGGCGTTGTACCCCTTTCTTATTAAAGGCATTGTCGCAAATTGCAACAGTTCCGTCCTTTATCTTATATTCAACAACAGAGCCTGTCACTGCAGCTTGAAGATTACAGACTACATCAGACACGCCACTAATCAATCTATTATCCAATGAATAAACTATATCATCATCATTGGTAATCTCCTTATTAAAATCTCGAAATGCAACTTGGCACAACACAGCCAATTCTTGCTCAGTCATCTCCTTAGACTTTTCTCCAAGGCCATTCATAAAGTCTCGAAGTTGTTCTATGGACTGAATCTTATAAATCAATCCATTGTACTCTAAATAACCATTCAAATCATTCATATTCATTTTATTTTGTTCTACGTATTTTCTCTTCACGTAACACACTCAATGTTTGCCGATAATTAGCCAATTTACTTCTCAAAACGGCACACACATTGTAATCATCTTCATCGGAAAGATAATCCTGGGCTGTTTCTATTCTATCTACACATCGTTCTATCTCCTCTTCTAATTCATCATTAGACAACAATCGTTCAGGATAAGCATTTCTAAACTCATCCACGGTTGCAATTTCTTCTTTCAACAAATCAGAAGGAATAGCCTCGCTGCTTTTATCTTCATAAAAACAAATATGAAACCCTAAATCCAAACGTATCATTTCTATTGACACAATGGACTTTTCATCTTCCGACAAATGGTATATAATTTGTATACACTTAGAACGATCCTTAAAAACATATGGTTCCTTATCCCTTTGTTTATCTTGATTTACAATTTCAAAGGATACCACTCTATCAATACAAAAGTCAATTACAGTATTAGCCAAAGTTTTATCCCCATAACCAATTGGTATATTCTGAAAAGAATAGTCTTTTTCAGACACTGCTGTTAAATTCCCATTTTCAAATCTTTTTTGAAAATGAGAGGTAAAAATAAAATTACTCATATCACACTAAATTATTTACAGTCAATCAACAATCTTTACAGGTCGGATAATTCTACCATAAAAACGAGTATCACCAACCAATTCATAAGTAGATTGGTTAAAGCGTAAGTTATAAGCAGAATAACTTCCTTCCTCATACAAGGTTGATGTCCAATACCTACCAAACTCCCCAATTCCCGCAACTCGATTTCCACTAGCAGAACCTGCTGCCGCTAAATAAATCGATTTTCCATTAGGTCCAGTCACTCTCCAACCATAAATGCCTTCCTGCACCTCAACCTTCCAAGAACAATAAGACAAAAGTTCTTCCATATTCTTCTTTGACGGAATATGCCATTCTTTACCTAGAGTCAATGTCGCTATATCATCTTCACTAGCTAGTCCAAATAGTCCATCAACGATTCCATATTTTGAATCTAAACAGTATTTTGTGAGAGTATTATAAGTTCCTTTACACAATGTATATGAGTCCCAGCCATACGATGTTTTACATTCAGTCTCGCCCCATGCAAAATATTTTCCCAAAGGATAAACTGAAGATATGCCCAAATTCTCTGTAGCCCATAATACACCTGATGGAAGTCCTAGATCTACAACTCCTATTTTATCCATAAAATTTGAAACACTTGCCTTTTCTAAGTTTTTTTTATGAACAGGCGCTGTTTTTCCTACACACCTACCTAACAATTCTTTCAAGAAATCCATAACAACTGTTATTTAATAAAATTCAATTAATCTATCAGGATTCACGAAACGGAACGCTACTTTTGCAACCTTTTGGTCGATAGTAAAAACATTGCAGATAATAGGTTCATTCTCAACATATTTCTTTTTCTTTCGAGAATACCCCATCACCATGCCTATCGCCAAAAGTCCTGCATCGTTAATGTTGGATTGCTCTGCATTGATGTAAAACACGAGTCGATCATTGTTTGTGATACAATTATCAAACTCAAACTTTGATAGAATTTTCTCAGGAATAGGATTATTCTGTAAATTAACAGTAATCAATCCTGCCTTCGTAAAGATACCACCATTATGCTGTTTGAAACGAATTTCAAAATGCACTTCACCTTGTGAGATGAGTTTACCGTCGACATACTCCTCATATCGATCAACAGGAAATGGAAACTCTCTGAACGTCAGAGTTTGAAAAATAGGCCATCTATCCATAGAGCTTAAGATTATTAGTGCTGTTGGCTACCTTTGCAGCAATAATTACACATGCTACATATATACAAAAAACGTGGAGCCAGTCCTGTCACTCGTTCCACTGTAGAAAGGCCTTCGCATTGCCCTGATTGTCGAAACGAGCAACGACGAAAGCCCCACGCTGATGCATATATAGAACTCCCACACTATCACAAACATTATGATAATGCAAGCGTAATATTATACTACACCCTTGGGGCGTTTCCGTTGCTTTGTTTTTGACAATCAGATGAGTTTGCGAAGTTCTTCTACAGTCAAAACCAAAGCGTCCAGTAACGCCTTATGTATATATGCCCTCAGCCTCCACGTCACATACGACATGCAACTTCAGCGTGAGGACAGTGCAAAAGTATAAAATACTTCTGTAACTTCCAAATATTTTCGCATATTTCTTTATCTTTGTGGATAAATTCTTTCATTTTTACGATTTTAGACTAAAGATATTGACTTTTCACCCTTACAAACCAATTTTCACGAAAAACATATTATTTATACCTCGCCAGCACAACAACATCTTAACAACATTGTAACACCTGTTTAAATCGCCTGTAACATCGTACTCGTACCTTTGCACCCAGAAAAGTAAGGGGAGAAATGTATCTAGCTATGTTGAGATAAACCCCTTATATAATAAGGTATAATAAACAATAGTAAAATATATGGGTACAATTTATTTATGTATTGTGATCTTCCTGCTCTGTTTAGCAGTGTTCGATCTCTTCGTAGGAGTCAGCAACGATGCTGTCAACTTCCTGCAATCTGCCATCGGAGCTAAGGTGGCTAAGTTTCGCACGGTGCTGATTATCGCATCCTGCGGTGTGGTTCTCGGAGCCATCATGTCATCGGGAATGATGGATATCGCCCGCCATGGTATCATGAGTCCTGACCACTTTACATTCGAAGAAGTGATGACGCTCTTCCTGGCGGTCATGGTGACTGATGTCATCATCCTGGATGTGTTCAATACCTTAGGTATGCCAACCTCAACTACCGTCTCTCTGGTATTCGAGTTGCTGGGTGGTGCTTTCATCCTCGCTACATTGAAGATGTATGGCGACGACAGCCTCAACTATGGAGTTTTGCTGAACAGCAACAAGGCGTTGGAGGTAATTATGGGTATCTTCTCATCTGTCATCATCGCCTTCGTGTTTGGTGCCTTTGTGATGTGGCTTTCCCGTATCATTTTCACCTTCAACTACCGCAAGCACAGCCGCTACAGCATCGCCATCTTCGGCGGTATCGCCTTTACAGCCCTCTCTTACTTCATCTTCATGAAGGGTTTGGGCAAGAGTCCTTACCTGCCTGCTGAGGTGCGCGATTACATCGACCAGAATCTCGGTTTCCTCATCTGCATCACCTTCGTTGTGTCTGCTGTTGTGATGGAATTCCTGCACCTCTGCCGTGTCAACATCTTCAAATTTACGGTGCTGATGGGTACTTTCGCCCTGGCTATGGCTTTCGCTGGTAACGACCTGGTAAACTTCATCGGTGTGCCTCTGGCTGGTCTCTCTTCTTATCAGGACTATATGGCAAATGCCAACGGTGCAGCGCCAGACCAGTTTATGATGACTTCATTGATGGAGAGCGCCAAGACCACTCCTGGCTTCCTGCTTGCTGCCGGTGCCGTGATGATTATCGCCATGGCGACATCCAAGAAGGCACAGAACGTAATCAAGACTTCTGTTGACTTGAGCCGTCAGGACGAGGGCGATGAGATGTTCGGCAGTTCTTCTGCAGCCCGCGTGATTGTACGCAACTGCCAGGCTACAGATTCATGGTTGAAGCAGTTTATGCCAAAGGCGCTGATGAACTGGATCAACAGCCGTTTCGACAAGAATGATGTTGAACTCGAGGAGAGTGCTGCTTTCGACGTGGTTCGTGCAGCCGTAAACCTGGTACTTGCTTCTATGCTGATCACCATCGGTACCAATCTGAAGTTGCCTCTCTCTACCACCTACGTTACCTTCATGGTAGCTATGGGTTCTTCACTTGCTGATAGAGCATGGAGCCGCGAGAGTGCCGTATTCCGTGTAACAGGTGTATTGAGTGTAATCGGTGGTTGGTTCATCACAGCCGGTGTAGCTTTCGCAGCCTGTGCCATTGTTTGTATCATCATGCACTTCGGTGGTGTGGGCATCCAAGCTTGCTTCATGGGTTTGGTTATCTACCTGCTCATCCGCAGCAACATTCAGTATAACAAGAAGGCTAAGGAAGAGAGCAAGAGCAGTACCTTCCAGCTGATGATGCGTTCTCGCGACCCGGAGATTGTATGGGATTTGCTTCGCCGTCAGGTTTCACGCACCCAGTCTTACGTCTGCCACTTCGCCCTGAACGAGTTCAACCAGATTATGGATGGTCTTGCCAATGAGAATACCCGCGACCTTCGTCATGCCAACAAGGATCTGAAGAAGGAACAGGATATGCTGAAGAAGTTCCGCCGTCAGGAGATGCTCGCTTTGAAGAAATCGCCTATCGAGATTGCCATCGAGCGCAACACCTGGTTCCATCTGGGTGCCAACAGCAACCAGCAGTTTATCTACTCTCTGCGCCGTATGCTCGACCCAATCAAGGAACATGTTGACAACAACTTCAATCCGCTTCCTGCTGAATACATCAAGGAGTTTACTCCTGTACGCCAGAAGATCAACGACCTGATGCGCATGAGCTGCGAACTGATTGAGACTGGCAGATATGACAGCTATCGCGAGATTCTTGCCGAGGCAGATGCCTGCAAAGACGAACTCTCTGTTCTCCGCAAAAAGCATATCGACCGCATCCAGCACATGACTGACAATACGCTGATGCAGATTTCTCTGGTTTATCTCAACGTACTGCAGGAGAGTCAGGAATTCCTGAGTGTGATGAGGCATCAGTTAAGAGCTGCAAAGAAGTTTATGGAAAAGTAAATTTTCTCTGACATCTTGTCATGAAACTACTTTTTGGTATATCTGTTGCTTGATGACAGATGACAGTGGATAACAAGAGTGTTATTTCGCTATCACAATATAATCTGAAAAGGTTAGTTTCTCATAGGTTAAGATTGTTAGGTTTAGTTTTTAGAAAAAAGTTTTAGGTTTTTAGTTAGATAAGGGCTCCAAGTGCTAGTGATTAGTATTTGGAGCCATTTTTTTGCCCAAATATTTGGCTATTAGGAAGAAATGTTGTAATTTTGCAGCCGATTTCTGAAAAGAATCATCATATTCAATAACCCGAGTGCTTGGTAAACCTCGTAAAAAACAAGAAAATGGACAAGAAAAAAACTCAAGTGAGCGTGCTGTTTATGCTTTTCAGCATCCTCTTCTGCGTTTGCCTGATTGCAGCAAACGTACTCGAAACAAAGCAAATCGCCTTCGGGCCAGTTTCCCTTACCGGTGGACTCATCGTATTCCCTGTAAGCTACATCATCAACGATGTGGTATGTGAAGTATGGGGCTATCAGAAAGCGCGTCTGTTGATCTGGACCGGCTTTGCGATGAACTTCTTCTTCGTGGCGCTGGGTGCTATCTGCGATGCCATTCCTGCAGCGCCTTATTGGACCAACGATGCCGGTTTTCATGCCATCTTCGGTCTGGCACCCCGCATTGCAGCAGCCTCTTTCGTAGCCTTCATCATCGGTTCATTTGCCAATGCTTATGTAATGAGCGTGATGAAAATCCGCGATGGCGGCAAGCATTTCTCTGCCCGTGCCATCCTCAGTACCATTGCCGGTGAGAGTTGCGACAGCCTTATCTTCTTCCCACTTGCCCTGGGCGGTGTGGTGCCTGCATCAGAATTGCCTTGGCTCATGCTCTGGCAGGTAATACTGAAGACTGCCTACGAGATTGTGGTACTGCCTCTGACCATCCGTGTAGTGAAATACGTGAAGAAGCATGAAGGTGAAGATGCATACGACAATAACATCTCCTACAATGTATTCAAGATCTTCAGCCTCGGCTAAAAGACATCAGTAAATAGCAAACATTAAAACATTACCAAGCGTGGATAGAAAAGAAGACGGTCTTCAGGCATTAGGTGCCAAGACTACATATAGAATGGATTATGCGCCAGAGGTGCTCGAAACTTTCGTGAATAAGCATCCTGGCAATGATTACTGGGTACGTTTCAACTGCCCTGAGTTTACATCGCTCTGCCCTATTACGGGTCAGCCAGATTTCGCAGAGATTCGCATCAGCTATATTCCTGACGTAAAGATGGTAGAGAGCAAGAGTCTGAAACTTTATCTCTTCAGTTTCCGCAATCATGGCGACTTCCATGAAGACTGCGTGAACATCATCATGAAGGATCTCATCAAACTGATGGACCCTAAATATATAGAGGTAACAGGCATCTTTACTCCTCGTGGCGGCATCAGCATCTGGCCGTATGCCAACTATGGCAAGCCAGGCACCAAATACGAGAAACTGGCAGAGCAGAGATTCGCTACTCACGAATAAAAAACAAGAAACCTCGGAAGATTGGCAGATTGCTTTTCTTCCGAGGTTTTTTATTGTTTATTGCTGATGAAATTATGGGAACTGAGGATAATCCTCGAAGCGAGGCTTGCGCTTCTCAAGGAACGCCTTGCCGCCCTCCTGAGCCTCATCCATCGTATAATAGAGCATCGTGGCATCGCCAGCCAACTCCTGAATACCAGCCTGACCATCCAGTTCGGCATTCAAGCCAGCCTTGATCATACGGAGTGCCAGAGGCGAACGTTCCATCATGATTTCAGCCCACTCTACACAGGTATCTTCCAACTTTTCGAGAGGCACCACCTTGTTCACCATTCCCATCTCTTCAGCCTCCTTGGCAGAATACTGCTTGCAGAGGAACCAGATTTCGCGTGCCTTCTTCTGACCTACCATTCGTGCCAGATATGAAGAACCGAAACCGGCATCGAAGCTTCCTACCTTAGGACCAGTCTGTCCGAAGATGGCATTCTCTGAAGCGATGGTCAGGTCGCACATCACATGAAGCACATGACCGCCACCAATGGCATAACCATTCACCATAGCGATAACCGGCTTTGGCAGACGGCGAATCTGCATCTGCACATCGAGCACATTCAGGCGAGGTACACCGTCATTACCTACATAACCGCCGCGACCCTTTACATGCATGTCGCCACCTGCACAGAACGCCTTATCGCCGGCACCCGTCAGAATGACCACACGGATATCCAGACAGTCACGGCAATAGTTGAATGCCTGTGCCATCTCCCAAGTGGTCAACGGCGTGAAGGCATTACGGTAGCGCTCACGGTTGATGGTAATCTTAGCGATATGATTATACTCCTCGAAGATGATTTCCTTGAAATCAAAACCTTCTATCTTTTTCCATTCTCTCATTTTATTACTTTGAACTTTGAATTTTGAACTTTGAACTTTATGATTACTTACTATCTTATTTTTTTGACAGAACTATCAGTTATAGTTCCTTACAGGTCCTCTATCAGCACTTCTGAACGGCTTCCAGCATCTCATTATCTACATCCATATCGGTGAAAACCTCCAGGAGCATCGGGCGCTCGCTCTCGGCATGAATCAATTGGCAGATGCCCTGTTCCATCTCTTCCATCGTATGAGCTGCGAGATATTTTACCTCATTCTGACTACAGATTCCTTCAGCTGTTGCATGATGCTTTGCCATTATCATTTCTTCACGAGCCTGACTCTCCTTTAACCCCTGGAAATTGCCAAAGATGGCACCGCCACCATTATTGAGCACGATGATACGGAGCTTGCCGTTCAGATTTCTATTCCAGAGCGCATTCTGGTCATAGAAGAAACTCAGGTCGCCGAGAACGCAGTATACATGCTTATCAGACTTGTTCTTGCACATCGAGAAACCTACAGCCGTAGAAAGAGAACCTTCTATGCCGTTCACACCACGATTGCAGTAAACATGGCGGTCGGCATACTGATTCATCAACCGGATGGCAGAACTGTTGCCCGAGAAGACGCTGCTCATCATACCTGGAAGGAATGTATCGAATTCGCGGTCATAGATACCATCGTCATGAGCATCTTTATCGCCTAAGGTGAACGCTTTGAAATTCTGAGGTTCAACCTTCTGAAGCTGGCTGAAGAATTCCTTTACGGTAGCCAGACTGCTGAACTCAGGCTTGAAGTTCTCTTTGCGTTCATAGCTTTTAGCCAACGCATCCATCCACAATTTGCGATAATCCTCCCAGTGGTTGTGCCAGCCAAAATTACCCAACCATGACATAGCATCACTGTTTGGCAAATCCATCACTTTAGTAAGATGCATGAACGTATCTTCGATATCAGCCTCTTGCGAAATTCTTATCTGCTCAACTCCTTTAAGCGAACGCAGATAAGATTTCAACTTCTTGCTCACAATATGTCCACCTATATAAAAAACCAGGTCAGGACGGAATCTTTCATCGTCCTTTATTTCATCCAGCAAATTCTCGAAAGCGCCATACAAGGTGGTTTTATTCCAATCTTCTCCCAGTTCTTCCTGAACCTTATATAGATAAGGTGGCATTGCCAAAGATTCCCATAATATAGGCATTCGGTCAATATAAGCCAACAAGTCTACATATTTTTCGGTATTGTCCAACTGGCCTATTACCAACAATGGACGTTTGGCTTTTAACACACATTCAAAAGGGGTCCCATCAAATGTGTCAATATTTGCCCTGCAGTAAGCAACCTCAATTTTGCGCTCTACGGGCAAAGCTTCTTTCGTAAACGAATAAAAAGG
The DNA here is from genome assembly GCA_963594575.1 of Lachnospiraceae bacterium. GTDB lineage: Bacteria > Bacteroidota > Bacteroidia > Bacteroidales > Bacteroidaceae > Prevotella. Next base: position 17,065 of record CAVBFV010000021.1, read on the forward strand.
CTCAGAGATAGGTACATTGATGTGTACAGGTCCCTTTACCCGCCCCATGCTTTTCAACAGCGCTTCGTGGACCAGCCGGTTGCAATACCAATGCATCTCTTCCTGCTGCTCACCATCGAACACTTCTGGCAGAGATACTGCTTTTCTTACCATCTGCCCCAAAGCATCAGGCTGAGGAAGCGTCTGACCATCCAGCTGGTTAATCCACTGTGCCGGTCTGTCGGCAGAAATCACTATGAGCGGGATTTGCTGATAATAAGCCTCAGCTACTGCCGGATAAAGATTGAGCAATGCAGAACCCGAAGTCACACACACCACGACAGGCTGATAACCTTCAGCCATAGAAAGTCCAAGAGCTTGGAAGCCGGCGCTACGTTCGTCGGTTACAGGATAGCAAGTGATGTCTTCACACTCGTTGAGATTATGAACTATGGCTGCATTTCTGCTGCCCGGACACACCACAGCGTGGCGAACACCATGCGCTACCAGTAAACTTGTCAAAATATTGACGTTTTCTTTATTGCTATACATTTCACCTTATTTTTTTAGGTTATCTTATGTTTTTAGATTCTCGAAGAACCTTTGTCTTTTAGCATTATAAAATCAGAATGAATCCCTATCATATCCTCAGCAAGACCTTTACAAGACCGACAGGATAGTCTGCATCTTGGCTTCAGTTTCCTTCCACTCCTTTTCCATCTCGCTCTCCTTCAGCAATCCGCCTCCGGCATAGAGTTCGCAGGATCCGTCATCCAGGATGTTCATGCAGCGCAGGGAAACATAGAGATGCGTCTTTCCTTCCGGCGAAATCGGTCCCACAAAACCGCTGTAGTATCTGCGCGGCTGCTCTTCATGCTGCAGGATAAACCGGCGAGCCTCATCCTTCGGTATCCCACAGACGGCAGGCGTAGGATATAAGGCATCGAGCACATCGCCCAGCCGCCCTGTATCATGCAGACGGAAAGCGATGTCGGTACGGAGATGATAGAGATTGGCAGCCATCGTGGTATAAGGCCCCTTCTTCTGATAATCATCAGAAAAGACCTTGATGCAATCCTCTATATAATTGGTTACATACTGCTGTTCTTCTCTGTTCTTCTCCGACCACTCCACCCCTTCTACAGGATAATCGGCTACGGTTTTGGAAGGTTCTGCCTTCTGGGTGCCTGCCAGCGACATGGTTACCATCTGGTTCTGTTCACCTTTGAGCAGGATTTCCGGTGTAGCCATCAGCCATAAGCCCGATTGGGGTGTATAAACCAAGGCTACAAAAAGACGGGGATACATCCGGCAGGTTTTCAGAAACAGAGCCTTTAAAGAGTCGGCATCCTGCACAACAGATGTATTGGCAGCATTCTGCATAACCGAAGTATTGTCTGTATCTTCCACTTTTGAAGTCTGGACTGAATCTAAAGGCAGCCAAGGAGTCTGAATACGCAGTTTTCTCGCAAGAACAATCTTGCTGAATTTACCTTCAGAGAGCTGCTGGTGAAAGCATTCAAACTCCCTTGCATAGGCTTCAAAATTACGTCCCGACGTAGACTTTGCTACGTCCCGACGTAAATTCTGCTGCGTCGCGACGTAGGAAGTGCCGCGTCGCGATGCATTTTCAGCCCCCTCGGCAGAGATCAGTTTGCTCTCATCCGGATGCATCAGCACCACGGGACATTCGCCGGACGGCGCGAAAGGAGCTATCACGAAACCTTCCTTACCATTCAGTTCAGCCACAGAAGAGAGCACCTCTGGTTCTCCCTCATGCTGAGCCACATAGGTAGCATGGTGCAGATAAGGCAGACGATAATACGCAAAAGCTATCATACCTTCGTTTCTGCCCCCTTTTTCGGATTATCTTTCTTTGGAGTGAACACATAGTTGGTTACCTGTACGGTACAGATTACCTCACCAGCCGTATTCTTGATGTCCACCTGCCAGGTATGCAAGGTTCTGCCCTTGTGCACAATCTTGGCAAAGGCTGTAACCGTATCGCCCTCGCTGACCGCCTGGACATGCGTACCGCTCACGTTGATACCCACGGCAATCTGTCCCGGACAGAGCGCCAGGGAACCGATACCCGCTACATTCTCGGCAAGAGCCAGAGAAGCACCTCCACTCAAGAAGCCGAAAGGTTGGCGATTACGCTCATCTACCTTCATCGTTGCCTGAAGCGTATCAGGCTCAGGGGTAGAAATGAAATGCATTCCAAGCGTCTTGGATAATCCATCAGTCTTGCTGATTCTTTTTACTAATTCATCTATGTTCATCTTGTTTTCTCCTATTTCTCGTATTTTGTTATGTTATTGACATTCGCAAGTAAGCCCCACACGCCCTGAAAGGGCAGAAGCTCCTAGCCCAGGGCAGCGCCCTGGGTTATTATGGACGCAAACTTGTCGCCCTGTAAGGGCAAAAGCTTTAAAGAACCTGGCAATTTGTAAGGCTTTTGCCCTTACAGGGCGCCTTGCTGGCTGCTATTATACCCAGGGCGATGCCCTGGGCTAAGAGCTTTTGGGCCTTCAGCCCGTTCTTGAACCGCATGCGAAAGTTCTGTTTCTGGTAAATTCAACGCAAAGGTAAGACTTTCTTCAGAGAAAACAAAATTTATCGCACTTTTTATTTGATGAAGGGCAAACTTTACATACCTTTTCCTTTCTTTAATAATAAAAAACATAAAAAACGGCATATAGTTCAGATTTATTTTGTATTTTTGCACCAAAAATAAGAAAATAAAAGATATATCTGAATAGAATATGAACATTTTAGAGCTAAGCGAACAGGAAATCGTTCGCAGACAGAGTCTTCAGACATTGCGCGAGATGGGCATCGACCCATACCCAGCAGCAGAGTTTCCAACCAATGCATTCAGCACAGATATCAAAGCTGAATTCAAGGACGAGGACGAGCCACGCCAGGTAGTTATCGCCGGACGTATGATGGGTCGCCGCGTAATGGGTAAAGCTAGCTTCGCTGAGTTGCAGGACTCAAAGGGAAGAATCCAGGTTTATATCGCCCGCGACGAGATTTGTCCAGACGAGAACAAGGACCTTTATAATACTGTATTCAAGAAACTCCTCGATATCGGTGACTTCATCGGTGTAAAGGGTTTCGTATTCCGCACACAGACTGGCGAGATTTCTGTTCACGCCAAGGAACTGTGCCTGCTCTCTAAGAGCTTGAAGCCACTCCCTATCGTGAAGTATAAGGATGGCGTGGCTTACGACAAGTTCGATGATCCAGAGTTGCGTTACCGCCAGCGCTACGTTGACCTCATCGTTAATGATGGCGTAAAGGATACTTTCCTGCAGCGTGCTACCGTACTCCGCACACTCCGTAGCGTACTCGACAACGCAGGTTATACTGAGGTAGAGACTCCTACCCTTCAGAGCATTGCCGGTGGTGCTTCTGCCCGCCCATTCATCACCCACTTCAATGCGCTCGACCAGGATATGTACATGCGTATCGCTACCGAGCTCTACCTGAAGCGCCTCATCGTAGGTGGTTTCGAGGGTGTTTATGAAATCGGCAAGAACTTCCGCAACGAGGGTATGGACCGCAACCACAACCCAGAGTTCACCTGTATGGAGCTTTATGTTCAGTATAAGGACTACAACTGGATGATGGCATTCACAGAGAAGTTGCTCGAGACTATCTGTATCGCTGTCAACGGCAAGCCAGAGCGTGAGATTGATGGCAACATCATCAGCTTCAAGGCTCCATATCGCCGTCTGCCTATCCTCGATGCCATCAAGGAGAAGACCGGTTTCGACTGCAACGGCAAGACCGAGGAAGAAATCCGCGCATTCTGCAAGGAGAAGGGCATGGACGTAGATGAGACCATGGGTAAGGGTAAGTTGATCGACGAACTCTTCGGTGAGTTCTGCGAGGGTACTTTCCTCCAGCCAACCTTCATCACCGACTATCCTGTAGAGATGTCTCCATTGACCAAGATGCACCGTTCTAAGCCAGGCTTGACCGAGCGTTTCGAGTTGATGGTAAACGGTAAGGAGCTTGCCAATGCATACTCTGAGCTCAACGACCCAATTGACCAGGAAGAGCGTTTCATCGACCAGATGAAGCTTGCCGACAAGGGTGATGATGAGGCGATGATCATCGATCAGGACTTCCTCCGTGCCCTCCAGTACGGTATGCCTCCAACATCAGGTATCGGTATCGGTATCGACCGCTTGGTCATGTTGATGACAGGCAAGACCTTCATCCAGGAGGTATTGTTCTTCCCACAGATGAAGCCAGAGAAGAAGATGCCACAGAGCACCATCAAGGAATGGGAAGAGATTGGCGTGCCAGAGGATTGGGCATACGTGCTCCGCAAGGCAGGCTTCAACCTCATCTCTGATATCCG